>NZ_JBSHAP010000175.1:0-14455 GCF_053611565.1 Kitasatospora sp. NPDC054795 | reverse complement strand
GCCGTCCGTGCATATCCGTGCACAACCCGTGGCGCCCCCCCGCCCGACTTGGGACGACGCGGGGGGCCCCTCCCCCCCCGCCCAGGGGGGAGGGGCCCGCCCGCGGGGCCGCCGGGTGCGGGCCCGGCGGCCGTGGGAACGGTGGTGCGGATGGTGGGTCGGCCCGCCGCCGGTGCTCAGCCCCCGTCGCCCTCCCGCAAGGTGGTGACGGCGGCGGCCAGCCGGGCGCCGAACTCCTCGTCCGCGGCGCGGAAGTGGGCGAGGTTGCGCTCCACCACGTCGTCCCGCGAGACCTGCGCCAGGGAGCCCGCGAGGTTGTCGATCAGACGGGACCTCTCGCCGGCCGACATCAGCCGGTACAGCTCGCCGGCCTGGAAGAAGTCGTCGTCCTTGGCGTGCGCCGGGGTGGCGCAGGTGCCGGTGCGCCCCGCCACCTCGACCGGCGCGGACAGCGCGGCGCCGGTCTGGGTGGGCCCGCCGTACGAGTTGGGCTCGTAGTTCCTGCCGCGACCGGCGCCGTTGACGGCCATCAGGCCGTCCCGGCCGTAGTTGGCGGCCTCGGTGGCGCGCGGGGCGTTCACCGGCAGCTGGGTGTGGTTGACGCCGAGGCGGTAGCGCTGGGCGTCCGCGTAGGCGAACAGGCGGCCCTGGAGCATCTTGTCCGGGGACGGGCCGATGCCGGGCACGAAGTTGTTCGGCGAGAACGCGGCCTGCTCGACCTCGGCGAAGACGTTCTCCGGGTTCCTGTTGAGGACCAGTCGGCCGACCTTGACCAGCGGGTAGTCGGCGTGCGGCCAGACCTTGGTGAGGTCGAAGGGGTTGAAGCGGTAGTCCGCGGCGTCGGCGACCGGCATCAGCTGGACGTGGAGGGTCCAGGACGGGAACACCCCGCGCTCGATGGCCTGGTGGAGGTCGCGCTGGTGCGAGTCGGCGTCGCCGCCGACGACCTCGGCGGCCTGGCCGCCGTCCAGGCAGCGGATGCCCTGGTTGGTCCTGAAGTGGTACTTCACCCAGTAGGCGTCCCCGTCGGCGTTGACCCACTGGTAGGTGTGGGAGCCGTAGCCGTTCATGTGGCGGTACGAGGCCGGGATGCCGCGGTCGCCGAACAGCCAGGTGATCTGGTGGGTCGAGGCCGGCGAGTGGGCCCAGAAGTCCCAGACGTTGTCCGCCTCCTGCACGCCGGTGTACGGGTCGCGCTTCTGCGAGTGGATGAAGTCCGGGAACTTGACCGGGTCCTTGATGAAGAACACCGGCGTGTTGTTGCCGACGAGGTCGTAATTGCCGTCCTCGGTGTAGAACTTCACCGCGAAGCCGCGCGGGTCGCGCACCGCGTCGCCGGAGCCCAGGTTGCCGGCCACGGTGGAGAAGCGCAGGAAGACCTCGGTGCGCCTGCCGACCTCGGAGAGGAAGCCCGCCCGGGTGTACCGCGCGACCTCGTCGGTGACCTCGAAGTAGCCGTACGCGCCGGAGCCGCGGGCGTGCACGACGCGCTCCGGGATCCGTTCGCGGTTGAACCGGGCCAGCTTCTCCAGCAGTTGCTGGTCCTGGATCAGCAGCGGGCCGTACGCGCCGGCCGAGGCCGAGTTCTGGTTGTCGGCGACCGGGGCACCGGACTCCGTGGTCAGGATCTTGGGCATGGAGGGTCCTTCGGGTGTCGATAAGGGCGGTGCGCGGAGAAATGGGTGACGTATCGTCAGATCCCGCTCCGGACGGTTTCCACGGATTCCGGGGCGGGAGGTCCGACGGGTCGTCAGCCGCCGAACAGGCTCCGGACGACGTTCGCGGCCGTCACCGGGTCGGCCGCGGGACGGGCGGCGGTCAGCGCGGCGGCCTCCTGCGCGACGGCACCGGCCCCGGTGAGGGCCGCGACGGCCTCGGCGGCCGGGAGGGCGTTGAACCAGCGCAGCGCGAGGGCCGCGCGGCCGGCCCCGGTGAGGCGGCCGGTGAGCCGGAGGCGGGCCAGGCCGCCGTCCGGGTGGACGTTGATGCGTACGTGGGTCACCGGGCGGCCGGCGTCGAGCCGGAAGCGGTGCCGGGTGTCGGGCTGGAGCCTTGTGCGGGGCAGGAGTTCGAACCACTCGCCGTCGGCCGGGTCCGCCCCGGTCGAGGCGTCGAAGCCGATCAGGTCGGCCCAGCCGGGGGCATTGGCGACGAAGCAGGAGGTGTCCACTTCGGCGGCCAGGACCTCACCGCCCCCGGCCAGGGCGATCTGCACCCAGTCGTTGGCCTTGTCGCGCCGACGCCGGGTCTCCCAGCCGTCGCCCATGACGGAGGCACGGCCGGGAGCGTTCAGGTTGTGCGGGGAGGAGAAGTAGCGGTCGGACGCCGCCTCGGCCACACCGCCGTACTCCTGGGCGGCCAGGTCGAAGGTGAGGCCGTCCAGTTCGCGCGGGTCGGGCAGCACCTCGCCGTGCACCCGCAGCCGGGCGACGCCGCCGTCCGGGAAGATGTTCAGCCGCACATGGGTGTAACGGGTGCCGTCCGCGACGGCGAACTCGTGGGCGGTGTCGCCGCTCAGCGCGGTGCGCGGCACGATCGTGGTCCACTCGGCGCCCCGGAGTTCCTCGGGCGAGGGGTGGCCGGGGACGGACGCGGCCTCGACCGAGGCGGACTCCGGATAGTTGCCGGTGAAGTGGGCGGTGTCCACGATCACGCCGTGGACCACCCCGGCGACGCCGAGCCGCACGATCGTCCAGTCGTGGTCCTCGTCGGTGGGGTGCGGCTGCTCGGCGGAGACCCCGCGGCGGCGCTTGGACTCCCAGCCGTCCATGATCTGGCCCTTGTGGCCGAAGGTGTGCGGGCGGAACTCGGCCGGCTTGGCGACCAGCAGGTTCTCGGCGTCCGCGAAGGTGTCCTCGTTGGTGGCGACGACGCCCGCGCCGAGCAGTCGGGAGGCCAGGTTGACCAGCTCGGTGAAGGGAGCACTCGGGGTGTCGGCAGTGGTCACTGACTCTCCTTTAGGCGCGTACGGGCGGGGTGGTGGTGGGACGGGATCGGGGCCGGGCGAGCTGCCGGCCGAAGGGGCGGGCCGCGGGGTCCACTTCGCGGCCGCGCAGCCAGGTGGTGCGCACCGCGCCGGTGAGGGTCCGGCCGGCGTAGGGGGTCACCGGGTTGCGGTGGTGCAGCCCGCTCGCCCGGACGGCGAATCCGCCCTCGGGGTCGAAGGCGACCAGGTCCGCGTCGTGACCGGCGGCGATGGCGCCCTTGGTGCCGGTGAGACCGACCAGTTCGGCCGGTCCGGCGGACATCCAGCGCACCACGTCGGACAGGGTGCGGCCGCGGCGGCGGGCCTCGGTCCAGACGGCCGGCAGGCCGAGCTGGAGCGAGGCGATGCCACCCCAGGCGGCCGCGAAGTCGCCGCTGCCGCCGTACTCGGGCAGCAGCTTGAGGTCGGGGGTGGACGGCGAGTGGTCGGAGACGACGGCGATGAACTCGCCGTTCGCCAGGGCCTCCCAGAGCGCGTCCCGGTTGGACTCGTCGCGTATCGGCGGACAGCACTTGAAGGCGGTGTCGCCGTCCGGCACCTGCTCGGCCGCGAGCGTCAGGTAGTGCGGACAGGTCTCGGCGGTCACCCGTACGCCGTCCTCGCGGGCCTGCCTCAGCAGCGGCAGGACGGCGGCGGAGGAGACGTGCAGGACGTGCACCCGGGCGCCGGTGCGCCGGGCCGCGTCGAGCAGCCGGGCGACCGCCGCGGTCTCCGCGCCGGCGGGCCGGGAGGCCAGGAAGTCCCGGTAGTGGACGCCGGGTTGCTGCGGGGCGGCGGCGAGCACGGCCGGATCCTCGGCGTGGATGATCGCCAGTGCCCCGATCCGGGCCTGCTCCGCCAGCGCCGCCTCCAGGTCCGCGGCCTCGACGTGCGGGAACTCGTCCACTCCGGAGGGGGCGAGGAAGCTCTTGAAACCGAACACGCCCTCCCGGTACAGCGGTTCGAGGTCGGCGACGTTGCCGGGGACGGCGCCGCCCCAGAAGCCGAGGTCGACCCAGGCCTGGCCCTCGGCGGTCTTCCGCTTGAGCACCAGCCCCGCCACCGTGGTGGTGGGCGGGATCGAGTTGAGCGGCATGTCGATGATCGTGGTGACGCCGCCGGCCGCGGCGGCCCGGGTGGCGGTGGCGAAGCCCTCCCACTCGGTGCGGCCGGGCTCGTTGACGTGCACGTGGGTGTCGACCAGGCCGGGCAGCAGGGCGGTGTCGCCGAGGTCGACGAGCTCGCCCCCGGCGGCCGCCAGCGAACCGTGCGGGGCCGTGCGGGCGATCCTCCCGCCCTGGATCAGCACGTCCGCGGGGCGCTCGCCGTCGGGCAGGACCGCCCGGCGGGAGCGGATCACCGTGGGCTGGCCGAAAGGCATGGGGGACCTCCGAAACCTGGGAGTCGAGGGTGGTGGAGCAGGGTGGAGGCGAAGGATTGCCGGGAGCCTAGGCCCGCCTTCAACAAAACGTCAATGGTCGGACGTGCGGGGCCCGGGCCCGCGGGACGGTCCGGTACGTGCCGGGGTTCAGCCCGGCAGCAGCTCGCCGGCCAGCCGCTCCCCCGCGAGTTCGGCCAGCTCGCCTGCCCTGGTCATGCTCTCCCCCGGCCGCTCGGCCAGGTCCGTCAGGGCGATCGCGGCGGTGAAACCGGCAGCCCGCCACTCGGGCTCGGAGAGCTCCAGCCGGCCCGCCACGGCGGCCACCCGAACCCCCGCCCGGGCGGCCGCGGCGGCGACTCCGGCGGGGGCCTTGCCGTGGAGCGTCTGCGCGTCCAGGCAGCCCTCCCCGGTCACGACGAGGCGTGCCCCACGCACGGCCCCGTCGAAACCCAACAGGTCGAGCAGCAGCTCGATGCCCGGGCGCATGGTGGCGCCGAGCAGGGCCAGGGCGGCGAAGCCCACCCCGCCCGCGGCGCCGGCGCCGGGCGCCTCCCGGAGGTCCCGCCCGGTGGCCTCGGCCACCAGGTCGGCGAACCGGGTCAGCCCCTCCTCCAGCACCACCAGGTCCTCTCCGTCGGCGCCCTTCTGCGGGCCGTAGACGGCCGGGGCGCCGCGCGGGCCGAGCAGCGGGTTGTCCACGTCGCAGGCCACCACGACCTCGACCCCGCCCAGGGCCTCGGCCAGCGGGCCGAGGTCGATCTCCGCGAGCCGGCGCAACGCGGCGCCGCCGGGCGGCAGTTCGACGCCGGCGGCGTCGAGCAGCCGCACCCCGAGCGCCTGCACCATGCCGGCGCCGCCGTCCGTACCGGCGCTGCCGCCCAGGCCCAGCACGATCCGCTCGACGCCGAGCGACACCGCCCTGGCGATCAACTGGCCGACCCCGTAGGACCCTGCCGTCAGCGGGGCGGCGCGGCCGCCGGGCAGCCGGGCGAGGCCGGAGGCCTGCGCCAGCTCGACCACGGCGGTGTCGTCCCGGACGGCCAGCGCGGCGTCCACCGGCAGGCCGGTCGGGCCGGCCACCTTGGCCGGGACCCGACTGAACCCGGCCGCGAGCGCGGCGGCCAGGGTACCCTCCCCGCCGTCGGCGACGGGCAGTTCGCGCACCTCGGTGCCGGGCGCGGCACGCCGGATGCCGGCGGCGATCCGGGCCGCCGCCTCGGCGCCCTCCAGGCTGCCCTTGAACTTGTCGGGGGCGACGACCACATGGCCCTGGTGGGGGATGGCGGGCATGGCGCGGTCCTCGCTTCCGTACGGGTCTGGCGGTGGCTCTGCGGTGTGCGTCCAGCATGGGCCCGGGTGTCCCGGGGGGCCAGTGCCCGGGCCGGGGCGGCCGGCGGGCCGCCCCGGCGGGGGTCCGATCGGGACGGTCCGGGGGCATCAGCCCGGATGGGGCGGTCCGGAGGGGCGGTCCGGAGGGGCGGTCCGGAGGGGTGCGCCCCTCCCCGCCGTCTCCCCCGTCCCGCTTCCGATGTTCGGGGGCTCCCCTCGGCGGGGAGGAGGCCCGGCGACGCGTACCGGGCACGACCGAAGTGCCCCCAGGGGACGTACGCGTCACCGGCTCGGAGCGACCGGCGGGCGGGCGGATGAGCCCCGGCCCGCACGCCGGCCGGGCCTGGCCTCCTGGCGGCGCGGGCACGACCGGAATGGGTACACGCCGCCAGGAGGAGCTCGGGCCGGGGGCTCCGCGCGGGAGCCCCCGGGGATCAGGGCCGGTCGGACCCGCCCTGTGCGGCCCCGCGCCCGGAGAGCCGCTCGACGCCGCGCAGGAGCGCCGAGTGGTCGAGCGAGCCGTCGCCGCTGGCCCGGGCGGAGGCGACCAGCTGGGCCACCACGGCGCCGACCGGCAGCGCGGCGCCCACGGCGCGGGCGGCGTCGGTGACGATGCCCATGTCCTTGTGGTGCAGGTCGATCCGGAAACCGGGGGCGAACTCGTGGTTCAGCATGTTCGCCTTCTTTCGGTTGAGCACCGTGGAGCCGGCCAGTCCGCCGCCGAGCACGTCCAGCGCGGCCGCCAGGTCGACGCCGGCGTTCTCCAGGAACACGACGGCCTCGGCGAGCACCTGGATGTTGGCCGCGACGATCAGCTGGTTGGCGGCCTTGACGGTCTGACCGGCGCCGGCCGGGCCGACGTGGACGACCGTGGTGCCCAGCGCGTCGAACAGCGGCCGGGCCTCGGCGAAGTCCTCGGCGGCGCCGCCGACCATGATCGACAGGACGGCCTCGACGGCGCCCGCCTCGCCGCCGGAGACGGGGGCGTCCAGGGTGCGGACGCCCTTCTCCCCGGCGGCGGCCTCGACCTTGATCGAGGTCTGCGGGGTGATCGAGGACATGTCGATCACCAGGGTGCCGGGCGCGGCGTTCTCCAGCACCCCGCCCTCGCCCAGGACGACCTGCTCGACCTGCGGGTCGGCCGGGACCATGGTGATGACCACCTCGGCGCCCTTCACCGCGTCCGCGATGCTGGTGGCACCGTGGCCGCCGGCCGCGACCAGGACGTCGATCGGCGGCCGGGTGAGGTTGAAGCCGGTGACGTGGTGGCCGGCCCTGACCAGGTTGGCGGCCATCGGGCTGCCCATGATGCCGAGGCCGATGAAGGCGATCTTGCGGCTCATCGCGTCGAGTTCCTTACGTGTGCGGGTGGGAGGTCGGGTGGGTCGGCGGCGCGGCCCGGCGACGCCGCGCGGGTCGGCGGCACACGGCTCGGCGGCACACGGCTCGGCGGCGGGCACGTCGGCGGCATGCGGCGCGGCGGCTCCGATCGGCTCCGCCGTGCGGCTTCGGCTACCTGACGGCGCGCAGTTCGCGCGGCAGCCACCCGAAGCTGTCGGCGCTGACGCCGGTGGAGGGGCGGTACTCCAGGCCGATCGAACCGCGGTAGCCCGCGGCCGTGAGCCTGGCGAAGAGGTCCTCGAAGTCCAGGTCGCCGGTGCCGGGCTCGTTGCGGCCCGGCTGGTCGGCGATCTGCACGTGGCCGATCCGGTCGGCGTACGCGTCGATGACCGCCGGCAGGTCCTCGCCGTTCCTGGCCAGGTGGTACAGGTCGCAGAGGAACCTGGCGTTCCCGAGGCCGGTGGCGGCGTTGACCTTGTCGACGACCTCGACGGCGGCGGCGGCCGAGACCAGCGGGTAGTGCGGCGACTCGTCCTTGTTCAGGGCCTCGACGAGCAGGATCGCGCCGATCCCGTGCGCGGCCCGCGCGGCGAGCACCAGGTGCTCCAGCGCGAGCGCGTCCTGCTCGGCCGGGTCGACGCCCTCGGCCCGGTTGCCGTACAGCGCGTTGAGCGCGGTGGCCCCGAGCGAGGCGGCGAGCTCCGCGGCGACCGGGAGGTTGGCGCGGAAGCGGTCCCGCTCGGACGGCACCGAGACGGTGCCGCGGGCGCCCAGGCTCAGGTCGTCCAGGAGGTTCAGGCCGGTGAGCCGTACGCCGGCGTCGGTGAACGCCTTGCGCAGCGCGTCCAGTTCGGCCTGCGAGGGGTCGTGTTCCGCCCCGAAGGGCCACCACAGTTCGGCGGCCGTGAAGCCGGCCGCGGCGGCCGCGGCGGGGCGCTCCAGGAGCGGCAGTTCGCCGAACAGGATCGACAGGTTGACCGTGAAGCCGTGCTGGGCTGCCGCCGTCACGTCGCTCACCTCGCTTCTCTCTTCCTTCATCCGCAACTTCCACGATACGGAAGGGGGATTCTGTGTGGTGGAAGCATCTCCGGCCCGCCGAGCGAGTGTCAAGGGAGTCGCAACAATTTGTTGAAGCCGTCTCGCGGCCATGCCGCCCCCGGGGCCGGACCGTTCGATCACCCGGGCCCTGCCCGCCCGCACCCCCGCTCGCTACAGTGACCCCGTGCGATTGATGGTGGAGTTCACGACAGAACCGTTCGAACTGGACACGTTCCCGGAGCACGCCGCGGCGGCCCGCAAGGTCGTCGACGAGGCCGGCCTGGCCGTGTCGGTCGGCCCCTTCGGCACCGGCGCCGAGGGCGGGGCCGAGCAGATCCTCGCGGCGGTGACCAAGCTGCTCAGGGAGACCCTGGACGCCGGGGCGACCCGGATCTCGGTCCAGGTCAGCGTGCTGGGCGAGGAGGACGGTACGCCGTGACCGAGAACGTGGAACACCCGCTCGCCGCGGCGGTGAAGCCGCTGCTGGCCGCGATCGGCGCGACGCCCGTCCCCCTGGACGAGGCGAAGCCCGACGACGTGGTCCTGGAGTGGGAAGGCGTCCCGGCCCTGGCCGTCCGACTGCCCCACCTGGGCAGCGCGCTGGACCGGCTGCTCACCGAGATGACCCGCCAGTTCGACGGCCGCCCGCTGGCCGAGCTCGACCGACTGGAGAAGCAGCGGGTCGTCGCCCTGCTGGAGGAGCGCGGCGCCTTCACCGTCCGCCACGGCGTGGAGACCGTCGCCTCCGCCCTGGGCGTCAGCCGCTTCACCGTGTACAACTACCTGAACCGCCAGGACGGCGCGAAGCCCTCCTGACGCCCCGGCTCGACGCCCCGGTTCGACGCCGTCCGGGGCACGTGCGGGCCCCCGCCCCGGGGACTTCCGAACGGGTGACCCCGCCGGCCCGGCAGGAGTGGATCGGCCTGCGGCGGGGCACACTTGGCGAATCGCACACGAAAGGGCCCGGCATCGCGGCCCGGTTCAAAACGTAACCACCAACAGTTCAACAAAGTGTTGACGGCCGGGTGGGGCCGATCTAGCTTTTCCGGGTGGCACCACTCTTCAGGAGGTCCACCCGTGACCAACCACCCCCACGCCCTTGACGCCCTGGCCGCGGCCGACGCCGCGGAGCTGGAAGAGATCCTGCTGGAGGTGTGCTCCAGTCCCCACTGGGCCGCCGCGGTCGCCGCGGCCGGGCCGTGGTCCGACCGCGAGGCCCTGCTCGCCGCCAACGCGGCGGCCATGGCGTCACTGACGACCGAGGACCTGCACGACGCGATGGCCGGACACGCCCGGATCGGCACGCCCGTGGCGGGCGACGCCACCTCCGAGCGCGAACAGGCCGGGATCCGGGGTGTGGAGCAGGCGGTCCTCGACGAACTGAGCGCGGCCAACGCCGCCTACGAGGCCAAGTTCGGCCACGTGTTCCTGATCTGCGCGACCGGCCGCACCGCGGTCGGCATGCTCGCCGCCCTGCGTGAGCGCCTCCCCAGCGACGCGGCCGCCGAGGCGGAGACCGTCCGTGAGGAGCTGCGCAAGATCAACGACATCCGACTCGACCGCCTGCTCGACACTTTCTGACGTTCCGTCACGTACTGTCGCACCGAACCCTTTCGGGAATTCCACAACGGAAATCTGACGCATCATCACCTCTGCGATCAGTAAGGCCACTTCACCCATGACCGGCATCTCCACCCACGTGCTCGACACCAGCCTCGGCCGACCGGCCGAAGGCGTCCCGGTCGAGCTCGCACTGCACACCGAGGGTGGCTGGCAGGTGCTCGGCACCTCCGCCACGGACTCCGACGGCCGGGTCGCGGACCTGCCGGCCGTGGAGGCGGGCTCGGTCGTCCGGCTGCTCTTCGGCACCGGCGCGTACCACGCGCTCAAGTCCGCCGAACCGCCGTTCTTCCCCGAGGTCTCGATCGTCTTCACGGTCGCGCCCGAACAGCACCACTACCACGTGCCGCTGCTGCTCAACCCGTTCGGATACTCGGTCTACCGCGGAAGCTAGTGAACCGACCTTGAAAAGCTTAGGAGCCACGTCATGGCCCACGTGCTCGGCCAGAACCAGTACGGCAAGGCGGAGAACCGCATCGTCCGGATCCACCGCGACTCCTCCCGGCACGAGATCAAGGACCTGAACGTCTCGGTCTCGCTCCGCGGCGAGTTCGAGGACGTCCACCTCACCGGGTCCAACGCCAACTGCCTCCCCACCGACACCACCAAGAACACCGTCTACGCCTTCGCCAAGGAGCACGGCATCGAGTCGGCCGAGGCGTTCGGCATCCTCCTGGCACGCCACTTCGTCGACGACACCGAGCGCGGCGTCGTGCACAGCGCCCGGATCCGGATCGAGGAGTACGCCTGGGACCGGATCAGCACGCCGGACAGCTCGGCCCGCTTCATCGGCTCGGAGGAGGTGGGCCACTCCTTCGTCCGCAGCGGCCAGGAGGTCCGCACCAGCGAGATCGTCTACGACGGGGAGTCCATACAGGTCGTCTCCGGTCTGAAGGACCTCGTCGTCATGAACTCCACCAACTCGGAGTTCTGGGGCTACATCAAGGACGGCTACACCACCCTCCAGGAGGCGTACGACCGCATCCTCGCCACCCAGGTCACCGCCCGCTGGAAGTTCGGCTACAGCGGGAAGGACGGCGAGGCCCAGCCCCACTGGAACCGCTCCTACACCCAGGTGAGGCGGCACCTGCTGGAGGCTTTCGCCGAGACCTACTCCTACTCGCTGCAGCAGACCCTGCACGCGATGGGCACCCGGGTCCTCAACAACCGCGCCGAGGTGGACGAGGTCCGCCTCGAACTGCCGAACAAGCACCACTTCCTGGTCGACCTGGAACCGTTCGGCCTCAAGAACGACAACGAGGTCTACTTCGCCGCGGACCGCATGTACGGCCTGATCGAGGGCACCGTGCACCGCGAGGGCGTCGTCCCGGTCATCCCGGTCGCCTGACCTCCCCCACCCGGTGGACGCCGCCCGGAAATCGCCGCACCCTCCGGCCCCCACGGACCGGTCGGGTGCGGGCGGACCGCTCCATCCACGGCAACCGCTCCTGCGGTTCCACCCGCAGCAGCCGTTCCATCCGCACCAGCCGTTCGACCCGCACCAGCCGTTCCATCCGCTCCAGCGGTTCCGTCCGCACCAGCGGTTTCTCCACCCCCACCCCCACCCACCGGAGTTCGTGCCTGCCTCGCGGCGGCCGGCCCGGGGCACTGGAGAGGCCGGCCGAGGGATCCTTGCACCGCCGTCCCGTCCTCGGTCACATCGGCACAAGCCGCACTCCAGCGCCACGGGCGCGCCGGGAGCCACGGGCACAAGAGGGGCTCGACATGGCACCCAGCAGCACCAGCAGTACAGACGGCGGTTCCACCTCGGCGGGAACGCACGGCCCGGACGGCGCGGCGGACCACCTCCCCGGCGGGCCGCCCCGGCCCGGGACCCACCCCGTGGACGAGTTGCTGCCCCCGGTGAAGCTGTTCTCCACCGGACTGCAGCACGTCGCCGCGATGTACGCGGGAGTCGTCGCACCCCCGCTCATCGTCGGCGCCGGCGTCGGGCTCTCCCCCGCCGAACTCGCCCTGCTCATCTCGGCCAGCCTGTTCACCGCCGGACTGGCCACCCTCCTCCAGACGCTCGGCATCTGGCGGATCGGCGCTCGGCTGCCGTTCGTGAACGGCGTCTCCTTCGCCGGCGTCGCGCCCATGATCGCCATAGCGAAGGGCTCCATCGAGAAGACGGGCGGACCGAAGGACGCCCTCCCGGTGATCTTCGGAGCGGTGATCGTCGCGGGGCTGCTGTGCTTCCTCGCGGCGCCGTACTTCTGCAAGCTCATCCGGTTCTTCCCTCCGGTCGTCCAGGGCACCGTGATCACCCTCATCGGGGTGTCCCTGCTTCCGGTAGCGGTCAACTGGGCGCGCGGCGGCTCGCCGGGCGCCCCCGGGTACGGCTCCACGCGGGCCGTCGGCCTCGCCGCGGTCACCCTCGTCGCGGTGGTGCTCTGCAACCGGCTGCTGCGCGGTTTCTGGCAGCAGCTGTCCCTGCTCATCGGTCTGGCGCTCGGCACCCTGATCGCCTTCCCGCTGGGGCTGGCCGACTTCGGCGCGGTCCGGGACGCGAAGGTCTTCGCGCTCCCCTCGCCGTTCCACTTCGGCGCGCCCCTGTTCGACGCCGCCGCGATCGTCTCGATGTGCGTCGTCATGGTGGTCGCGATGACCGAGTCCACCGCCGACATGCTCGCCCTCGGCAGGATCGTCGATCGCGAGGCCGACGAACCCACCCTCGCCGCCGGCCTGCGGGCCGACGGTCTGGCCACCGCGCTCAGTCCCGTCCTCAACGGCTTCGCCGCCAGCGCCTTCGCCCAGAACATCGGGCTGGTGGCACTCACGAAGATCCGCAGCCGCTTCGTGGTCGCGGCCGGCGGAGGCATCCTGGTCCTGCTGGGGCTGTTCCCCGTGCTGGGCTCGGTCGTCTCCCTGGTTCCGCAGCCCGTCCTCGGCGGCGCCGGGATCGTGCTCTTCGGCACGGTCGCGGCCAGCGGCATCCGCACCCTCGCGGAGGCGGGCATGGAGTCCGGCTCGCACACCATCCTGGTGTCGGTCTCGCTCGGTGTCGGCATCATCCCGATCGCCGTGCCGACGTTCTACGACTCCTTCCCGGAGGCCGTCCGGACCCTGATGCACTCGGGGATCTCGGCCGGCTGCGTGATGGCCGTCCTGCTCAACCTGCTCTTCCACCACGTCGGAGCCGCCCGCCGGCCCGGGTCCGACCAGGCCCCCGGCGCGACGGTACCGACGGTACCGACGGCGACACCGTCCTGACCGGCCCGGGAGAGGCGTGCACCGTGCGGTGCGCGCCCTCCCCGGCCCTCCCCGGCCCTCCCCAAGGAGTCACACCATGGCAGTCCAGCCCCCGCCCGCCGACCGGCGGATCGTGATCGAGAACGCCGCGATCGCCACCGTGGACGCGAACGACACCGAGTACGCCCGCGGCCACGTGGTCGTCCTCGGCAACACCATCGAGACGGTGGGCGACGGCCCCGCCCCCGCGTGGCTGGACAACGTGGTGCGCCGGATCAACGGCGAGGGCCACCTGATCACCCCCGGCCTGGTCAACACCCACCACCACTTCTACCAGTGGATCACCCGCGGCCTGGCCCAGGACGACATCCTGTTCGACTGGCTGGTCGCCCTCTACCCGACCTGGGCCCGGATCGACGAGAGGCTCGTGCACGCCGCCGCCCAGGGCTCCGCCGCCGCACTGCTCAAGTCCGGCTGCACCACGGCCTCCGACCACCACTACGTCTTCCCGAAGGGTGGCGGCGACGTCCTCGGCGCCTCCATCGAGGCCGTCCGGGAACTCGGCCTGCGCTTCACCGCGCTGCGCGGCTCGATGGACCGCTCCCAGAAGGACGGCGGACTGCCGCCGGACCACGCGGTCGAGGAGCTGGACGACATCCTGACCGCCTCCGAGGCCGCCGTGGACCGCTACCACGACTCCTCCTTCGGCTCGATGCTGCACATCGCCATCGCGCCCTGCTCCCCTTTCTCCGTCTCCACCGACCTGCTCCGGAAGTCCGCCGAACTCGCCCGCCGCAAGGGTGTCCGGCTGCACACCCACGGCTCGGAGACGGCCGAGGAGGAACAGTTCTGCAAGGAGCTGTTCGGCATGGGGCCGACCGACTACTTCCAGTCGGTGGGCTGGCTCGGCGAGGACGTCTGGATGGCGCACTGCGTGCACATGAACGACTCCGACATCGCCAAGTTCGCCGAGACCGGCACCGGCGTCGCCCACTGCCCGTCCTCCAACGCCCGCCTGGCGGCCGGCATCGCCCGGGTGCCCGACATGCTCCGGGCCGGCGTCCCGGTCGGGCTCGGCGTCGACGGCACCGCCTCCAACGAATCCGGCGAGCTGGGCACGGAGCTGCGCAACGCGCTGCTGATCAACCGCCTGCACGGCTCCCCCACCGCGCTGACCGGGCGGCAGGCGCTGCGCCTGGGCACCATGGGCGGCGCCCGGGTGCTCGGCCGGCAGGACGAGATCGGCTCGATCGAGGCCGGCAAGCTCGCCGACCTGGCGTTGTGGAAGATCGACGGGATCATGCACTCGTCCATCGCCGACCCGGTCGCCGCGCTCACCTTCGGGGCGCTCCCGCCGCTGTCGGTGCTCTTCGTCAACGGCAACGCGGTGGTCGAGAAGGGGCGCCTGGCCACCGTCGACGAGGACCGGATCGCGCGCGACTGCGCCCGCGCCGCCCGCGAGCTGGCGGCCCGTCCGCTCTGACGCCCACCCCTGACTCCGGGGGCGCCCAGGGACGGTGCGCCCCCGGACTCCGCACACCCCGACGGGTGTGCGGACCCCGGCCCCGGATCCACGGCGAGGATCCGGG
>NZ_JBSHAP010000174.1:0-14805 GCF_053611565.1 Kitasatospora sp. NPDC054795 | reverse complement strand
GCCGGAGGGATTCCTCCGGCGGGGCCCGCCGCATGTGGTTCAGAGCCCGCTCAGCGCTTGGCGCCCTTCGCCGTGGACTTGGTCGCGAGCCTGGTGGCCGCCCAGTCCTTGACGATGTTGATCGAGCTGGTCTGGGAGAGGCCCGCGGTCTTGGCCGCGTCGCTGATGTCGGAGGCCTCGATGTGGCCGTCCCGCCCGGTCTTGGGCGTCATCAGCCAGATCAGGCCGCCTTCAGCGAGGTACTCCAGCGCGTCGACGAGGGCGTCGGTGAGGTCCCCGTCGTCGTCGCGGTGCCACAGCAGAACGGCGTCGGCGACGTCGTCGTAGTCCTCGTCGACGAGATCCGTCCCGATGAGCTCCTCGATTCCCTCGCGGAGTTCCTGGTCAGTGTCGTCGTCGTACCCCAGCTCCTGGATGATCTGGCCCTCTTCGAAGCCGAGACGGGTCGCCGGGTTGGACTTGTCCGCGGGGTCCGCGGTCGCGCTCACGGGAATAACCTCCAGTATTCGGCCCGGCATCCATGCCGAGGCTGTGGCCGTAGTCCACACGGGCGCGGCGGTTCGCGCAAGTACCCGACCCCCGATCCCCTCCAAAGGTTGACGTGTCGCAGGGGGACACGCCGCGCGACGTGGCGGGAATCACACCGATTTGCCCTTTTCTGCATGGTCCAAGGATGCTTCGGGTGGTCCCGGCCCACAGGCCGTACGCACGCCCGAGATGCGAACGGCATTCGGGTCCGCGCGTGCGCGGGCGTAGAGTCTCCTGTTGGCCCTCACCCCGGCCGCCCGCCATCGGGCGGACGGGACACCAGGTCGGACCACCTCTTTTCGTAACACCCGGGGGTGTGCGGAGCGGACGAAGACGCCCGCACCGTACGCCGCCAGACCGGGCCGCCCGCCGGGCGGACCGGTTACCGATCGGTAGAGATGACGGATCTCCGAACGCGGTAGCACGATGGAGGCGGCGCGACACACCTCAGTTTCGACCGACAGTGAAGGAACAGCGTGGCTTCCGGATCCGATCGCAACCCGATCATCATTGGCGGCCTTCCGAGTCAGGTCCCGGACTTCGATCCCGAGGAGACCGCGGAATGGCTGGAGTCGCTCGATGCGGCCATCGACGAGCGGGGGCGTGAGCGTGCCCGTTACCTGATGCTGCGGCTGATCGAGCGCGCCCGCGAGAAGCGTGTCGCCGTGCCCGAGATGCGCAGCACGGACTACGTCAACACCATCGCGACCAAGGACGAACCGTTCTTCCCCGGCAACGAGGAGATCGAGCGGAAGATCCTCAACGCGACCCGGTGGAACGCGGCCGTCATGGTCTCCCGGGCGCAGCGCCCGGGCATCGGCGTCGGTGGCCACATCGCCACCTTCGCCTCCTCCGCGTCTCTGTACGACGTCGGCTTCAACTACTTCTTCCGCGGCAAGGACGGCGAGGGAGAGTCCGGCGACCAGGTCTTCTTCCAGGGCCACGCCTCCCCCGGCATCTACGCCCGCGCCTTCCTGCTGGACCGGCTCACCGAGCAGCAGCTCGACGCGTTCCGCCAGGAGAAGTCGAAGGCCCCGTACGGCCTCTCCAGCTACCCGCACCCGCGGCTGATGCCGGACTTCTGGGAGTTCCCGACCGTCTCGATGGGCCTCGGCCCGCTCGGCGCGATCTACCAGGCCCGGATGAACCGCTACCTGGAGCACCGCGGGATCAAGGACACCTCCGACTCGCAGGTCTACGCCTTCCTCGGCGACGGCGAGATGGACGAGCCCGAGTCGCTCGGCCAGCTGTCGCTGGCCGCCCGCGAGGGCCTGGACAACCTGACCTTCGTGGTCAACTGCAACCTGCAGCGCCTGGACGGCCCGGTCCGCGGCAACGGCAAGATCATCCAGGAGCTGGAGTCCCAGTTCCGGGGCGCCGGCTGGAACGTGATCAAGCTGGTCTGGGACCGCAGCTGGGACCCGCTGCTCGCGCAGGACCGCGACGGCGTCCTGGTCAACAAGCTGAACACCACGGTGGACGGCCAGTTCCAGACCTATGCCACCGAGACCGGCCAGTACATCCGCGAGCACTTCTTCGGCGGCGACCTGCGCCTGCGCGCCATGGTCGAGAACATGACCGACCAGCAGATCCAGCACCTGGGTCGCGGCGGCCACGACCACAAGAAGATCTACGCGGCGTTCAAGGCGGCCCGCGAGCACAAGGGCCAGCCGACGGTCATCCTCGCCCAGACGGTCAAGGGCTGGACGCTGGGCCCCAACTTCGAGGGCCGCAACGCCACTCACCAGATGAAGAAGCTGACGGTCGAGGACCTGAAGCGCTTCCGCGACCGGCTGCACCTGCCGATCACCGACAAGCAGCTCGAGGAGGGCTACCCGCCCTACTACCACCCGGGCCGCGACTCGGAGGAGATCCAGTACATGCACGACCGCCGGGAGGAGCTGGGCGGCTACGTGCCGACCCGCAAGGTCCGCCCGCGGAAGCTGGAGCTGCCCGGCGACGACGCGTACAAGGCGGTCAAGAAGGGTTCCGGCAACCAGACCATCGCCACCACCATGGCGTTCGTCCGGGTGCTCAAGGACCTCATGCGGGACAAGGGCATCGGCAACCGCTTCGTGCCGATCGCGCCGGACGAGTACCGCACCTTCGGCATGGACTCGCTCTTCCCGTCGGCGAAGATCTACAACCCGCTCGGCCAGACCTACGAGTCGGTCGACCGGGACCTTCTCCTCGCCTACAAGGAGTCGCCGACCGGCCAGATGCTGCACGACGGCATCTCCGAGGCGGGCTGCACCGCCTCGCTGATCGCCGCCGGCTCCTCCTACGCCACCCACGGCGAGCCGCTGATCCCGGTGTACGTCTTCTACTCGATGTTCGGGTTCCAGCGCACCGGCGACCAGTTCTGGCAGATGGCCGACCAGCTGGCCCGCGGCTTCGTGATCGGCGCCACCGCCGGCCGCACCACGCTGACCGGTGAGGGCCTGCAGCACGCCGACGGCCACTCGCACCTGCTGGCCTCGACCAACCCGGGTGTCGTCGCGTACGACCCGGCGTACGGCTTCGAGATCGCGCACATCGTCCAGGACGGTCTGCGGCGGATGTACGGCTCCAGCGCCGAGCACCCGCACGGCGAGGACGTGTTCTACTACATGACCGTCTACAACGAGCCGATCAAGATGCCGGCCGAGCCCGAGAACGTGGACGTCGAGGGCATCCTCAAGGGTCTGCACAGGTACGCGCCGGGCACCGCCGGCCAGATCCCGGCCCAGATCCTCGCCTCCGGCGTGGCCGTGCCGTGGGCCCTGGAGGCCCAGCGCATCCTCGCCGAGGAGTGGAACGTCAAGGCCGATGTCTGGTCCGCGACCTCCTGGAACGAGCTGCGCCGCGACGCGGTGGAGGCCGAGGAGTTCAACCTGCTGCACCCCGAGGAGCAGCAGCGCGTGCCGTACGTCACCCAGAAGCTCCAGGGCGCCGAGGGCCCGGTCGTCGCGGTGTCCGACTGGATGCGCGCGGTGCCGGACCAGATCGCCCGCTGGGTGCCGGGTCAGTACCAGTCGCTGGGCGCCGACGGCTTCGGCTTCGCCGACACCCGTGGCGCGGCCCGTCGCTTCTTCCACATCGACGCGCAGTCGGTCGTCCTGGGGGTGCTCACCGAGCTCGCCAAGCAGGGCAAGATCGACCGCTCGGCGCTGAAGGACGCGATCGACCGCTACCAGCTGCTGGACGTGGCCGCGGCCGACCCGGGTGCCGCCGGCGGCGAGGCCTGATCAGCCCGTAGGCACTGAGGGGCCGGACTCCCGTCGGGGGGTCCGGCCCTTCGGCGTTCGCCGTGGCGCGGCCCTCCGTTCGGTCCCCGGCCCGGCCCTCGGCCCGCCGCCCGGACCGGCCCGCCGGTGGCCCTCGGGGAACGCCGCGGCCCACGGCAGCAGCACGACGGCCCCGGACTCCGAGGAGTCCGGGGCCGTGGCGCGGCGGGGCCGGTCAGATGTGCACGGCCGGGCCCGCGTCGGTGGCGCCGCGGCGGGTGAGCAGGCCGAGCACGGCGGCGCCGAAGGCCACCACGGCGGCCACCGCGAAGGCCAGCGACATGCCGCTCACGAAGGACTCGTGGACGGCGCCGGCCATCGCGTCCACCGCCTGCTGCGGGGTGCCGGCCGGGGCCGGCGGGGCGATGCCCAGCTGGGCGGCCTGCTTGAGGCCCTCGCCCGCCGCGCCATCCACCGGCGGCAGGCCGGCCTTGGCCCAGTTGCCCGGCAGGACGTCGCCGACCTTGGCGGCCATCAGCGCGCCCAGTACCGCGGTGCCGAGGCTGCCGCCGACCTGCATCGCGGCCTGCTGGAGGCCGCCGGCCACGCCGGACAGCTCCAGCGGGGCGTTGCCGACGATCACCTCGGTGGCGCCGACCATGACCGGGCTGATGCCCAGGCCCATCAGGACGAACCAGAGCGACATCACGCCGTTGCCGGAGCCGGTGTCCAGGGTGGACATGCCGAACATCGCGGTGGTGGTGATCAGCATGCCGGCCACGATCGGGATGCGCGGGCCCAGCTTGCCGATCGCCAGGCCGGCCAGCGGCGAGCCGATGATCATCATCCCGGTCATCGGCAGCAGGTGGACGCCGGCCTCGACCGGCTTCATCCCGTGCACGTTCTGGAGGTAGAAGGTCACGAAGAAGATCGCGCCGAAGAACGCGAAGGCCATCAGCACCATCAGCAGGACGCCCGCCGACAGCGGCACCGAGCGGAACAGGCCGAGCGGGATCAGCGGCTCGCGGGCCTTGCCCTGCCAGAGCGCGAACAGCACCATCAGCAGCACCGCGCCGCCCAGGAAGAGCAGCGTCCGGGCGTCGCCCCAGCCCCACTCGGGGGCCTTGATGATGCCGAAGACCAGCGCGAACATCCCCACCGAGAGCAGCGCGATGCCGGGCAGGTCGAAGGACTTGGCGGCGTTCTCGGCCCGGACGTCCCTGAGGATCCACACGCCCAGTGCCAGCGCGACCAGGCCGACCGGGATGTTGATGAAGAACACCGACTCCCAGTTGACGTGCTCGACCAGCAGGCCGCCGACGATCGGTCCGGCCGCGGTGGAGGCGCCGATCACGCCGCCCCAGATGCCGATCGCCATGTTGAGCTTCTCGGCCGGGAAGGCCCCGCGCAGCAGGCCCAGCGCGGCCGGCTGGAGCAGCGCGCCGAACAGGCCCTGGAGCACCCGGAAGGCGATCACGGTCTGGATGTTGCCGGCGAAGCCGATCGCGGCCGAGGTGACGGCGAAGCCCGCCGCGCCGACCAGGAAGGTGGTCTTGTGGCCGAAGCGGTCACCGATCTTGCCGGCGGTGATCAGGAAGACCGCCAGGGCCAGCAGGTAGCCGCTGGTGACCCACTGGATCTCGGAGGGCGCCGCGTGCAGCTTCTCCTGGATCACCGGGTTGGCGATGGCGACGATCGTGCCGTCCAGCGCGACCATCATGACGCCGACCGCGACGGTCAGCAGGGTCAGCCAGGGGTGTCCCTTGAGACCGCCCCCCGACGGTGGGTTCGGCGGTGCGTCCGCCTCGGAGTTCTTCACGACGGACTGACTCATCTGGGCCCTCCGGGGGCGTGGCTCGGTGCGGGACATGGTCGTGGCGCCCCGGCCCACCCGTCCCCACAGGTGCCCCGGCCCGACGGGCGCCACCCCGGCAGATTATGTCAGCCTCTGACATTCGGCAAACAGTGACTTCTGACGATCACTGCCATTTGTCAGAGCGCTAAAGTTGTGGTCCCACCCGTCACACCCAGCGCTCCGGAAGGCCCCCGCCATGGCCGCTCACACCCCCCGCACCACCGGCACCCCGGCGGGCCCCGAACGCGCGCCGGGCCTGCGCGAGCGCAAGAAGCAGCAGACCCGCTACGCCCTGATCCAGGCCGCCCACCTGCTCTTCCTCAGGCAGGGCTTCGCCCACACGACCGTCGACGAGATCGCCTCCGCCGTCGACGTCTCCCAGCGCACCTTCTTCCGCTACTTCGCCAACAAGGACGAGGTCGCACTCGCCGTGATGGCCGTGGCCGAGGACTACTTCATCGAGTGCCTGCGCCACCGCCCGGCCGAGGAGGCCCCGCTCCAGGCCCTGCGCGCCGCGATCGTCAAGGCCTGGCGCGACCTCGGCAGCGAGGAGTCCGCCGGCCCCGGTTCGATCCACAGCGCCCTGGAGCTCATGCGGATGATCGAGGAGACGCCCCCGCTGCTCGCCGCCCACCTGCGCCGGGTCACCGAACAGGAGCGCCTGGTGGTCCAGGTGCTCGCCGAACGCGAGGGCCTGGACCCCGCCGAGGACCTGCGCCCCGCCGTGCTCGCCGCCGTCTTCGGCAGCCTGCTGCGCTCGGCCCACCTGTCCTGGAGCGCCGAGCACGCACCGGCGGGCCCCGAGGGCATGGTCGCGGTGATCGAACGCTACTTCGACCAGCTCGGCCCGGCCCTGGCCGGCCACTGGCGCAGCCCCGCGTAACACCCGGCGCCGCACCCGCGTAGCACCCGGGTCATACCGGGGTATCACCCGGTACCCCGGTAGCCCCGCGGAAGTTCGCGCTCCAGTGCGACGACCCACGCGGCCCGCCCTCCTAGGCTGGCCCACGATGAAGACGCCCACCAAAGCCGACACCCGCACGTTCGCACTGCGCCAACTGCGCGCCCTGCGGCACCACCTGACCACCCCGAGCAAGGACGAGACCCCACTGCTCGGCGACTCCCGGCGGCGCTGGGTGCGCCGACTGCCGTACATCGTCGTGATAGCCCTGCAGGGCTCGCTGATCCCCACCGGGATCGCCAACCTGGTCAGCTTCTACGACCTGGTGCTGCCGGTGGCCGCCGCGCTCACCATCGCCCAGACCACACCGCTGTTCCTCGCCGTCACCCGGCCGCTGACCGCCTGGTGGATCAGCGCCGCCGCCATGGTCACCACCGCCGCCATCACCGCCCGCCACCACCAGCTGATGGGCAGTTGGCCGTGGACGGCCCCGATGATCATCGCCTACGTCTTCCTGCTGCTCGCCCTCGCGCTGCGGGAGAGCCGGGCCACCGTGGTCTCGGTCTGGGTGGCCACCGTGCTGCTCACCGCGCTCACCACCACCCTCGGCCTGCCCCGCTCCGGCGACGGCACCACCGTGCTGCTGATCGCACTCAGCGGCGCCGCGCTGCTGCTCGGCTGGGCCGTCCGGGACCGCGCCGTGGCCCGCCGGCTGCTCACCGAGCAGGAGCACATCAGCGAGGCCGAACGCGAACGCCGCACCCTGCTGGAGGAACGCGCCCGGATCGCACGGGAGTTGCACGACGTGGTGGCGCACCACATGTCGGTCATCGCGGTGCAGGCGGCCAGCGCGCCGTACCGGATCACCGGGGTGCCGGACGCGGCCGCCGAGGAGTTCGGCGCGATAGCCGGCACCGCCCGCGAGTCGCTGGCCGAGATGCGCCGGCTGCTCGGCGTGCTGCGCAGCGAGGAGTCCGGCGGGGAGAAGGCACCGCAGCCCGGGGTCGGCCAACTCGCCCAGCTGGTCGAGACGGTGGGCCGGGCCGGGGTGCCGGCCGAGCTGACGGTGGAGCCGGACCTGGTGGACCTGGTGCCGCAGGCCGTCGGCCTGTCCACGTACCGGATCGTGCAGGAGGCGCTGGCCAACGTGGTGCGGCACGCCCCCGGCGCGCGGACCTGGGTGTCGCTGACCGCGGACGGCCCGGCGCTGCTGGTGACGGTGGTCAACGCGCCCCCGCCGGAGCGCACCGAGTCACTGGAGGCCTCGGTCGAGGGCACCGGGCAGGGGCTGGTCGGAATGCGTGAACGCGTCCGGCTGGTCGATGGCAGGCTGGACACCGGCCCGCTGCCGGACGGCGGCTTCAAGGTGGCCGCCGTCCTGCCCCTCGACCTTCCAGACACCCCCCGGGAGACCACCGCATGACCATCCGCGTGATCATCGTCGACGACCAGGCCATGGTGCGTGCGGGCTTCGCGGCCCTGCTCAACGCCCAGAGCGACATCGACGTGGTGGGGGACGCGGCGGACGGCGCCCAGGCCCTGGAGGTCAACGGCCGCACCCACCCGGACCTGGTGCTGATGGACGTCCGGATGCCCGTCATGGACGGCCTGGAGGCGGCCCGGCGGCTGCTCGACCCGGCCGTGCCGGGCGCCCACCGGCCCAAGGTGCTGATGCTGACCACCTTCGACGTGGACGACTACGTGTACGAGGCGCTGCGCGCCGGGGCCAGCGGCTTCCTGCTCAAGGACGCCCCGCCGGCCGACCTGATCGCCGCGGTCCGGGTGGTCGCGGCCGGCGAGGCGCTCCTCGCCCCGTCGGTGACCCGCCGGCTGATCGAGGACTTCGCCCGCACCCGCCCGGCCAAGCGCCACGACCCCAAGGTGCGGCTCAACGGCCTGACCCCGCGCGAGACCGAAGTGCTGGAGCTGATCGCCCGCGGCCTGTCCAACCAGGAGATAGCCGCCAAGCTGGTGCTCGCCGAGCAGACCGTCAAGACGCACATCGGGCGCATCCTCGCCAAGCTCGGCCTGCGCGACCGCGCCCAGGCGGTCGTCCTGGCCTACGAGTCCGGCCTGGTGACCCCCGGTCAGTAGGGGCAGCCGTTCGCCCCCTTCTGATACCCGGGTAGCACCCGGGAGTTGGCCCCGCGGTGTGACGTCCGCGGGGCCGTCGCGTTCCTACCTTCCTCCCCATCGGACGCCGAACGGATTCGGCGGCCGAACGGACGAGGGAGGGCAAGGACATGCGCAGGTTTCGGGCCGGACGGGCGATCGCCGCCACCGCGGTGGCACTGGCGGTCGTACTCGGCGCGGGCGGCTGGGCCGCCGACACCCAGACCCCGGTCACCGGCCCGCCGCCCGGCAGCGCCGCCTGGACGGCCGACTCCTCGCTCGGCCGGCGGCTGCCCGATCCGGCCACCACCACCCCGGCCGGCGTCGCCGCGTTCTTCGCCGAGCTGCCCCCTGCCGCGCAGGACGCCCTGGCCGTCCGGCACCCGCTGGTGGTCGGCAACCTGGACGGCGCCCCGGTCGCCCTCCGCTACCGCGCCAACGCCCTGGCCCTGACCGCCGAGCGAACCCGCGAACTCGCCCGGGCCACCGACCCCGCCCTCACCCCGCAGGACCACGAGGCCGCCCGCACCCGCGCCGAGCGCTACCGCACCCTGCTGGACGGCGGCCGGCGGATCCTCGCCTTCGACCCGCGCGGCCGCGGCCAGGTCGCCGAGGTGTTCGGCGACCTCGCCACCGCCCCGCGCACCGCCGTCATCGTCCCCGGCTCGGACATCGACCTGCTCCGCTTCGACCGCACGTCCGGCCCGTACGGCACCCCCGCCGGCATGGCCCGCGCGCTGCTGGACGCCACCGACGGGCGGACCGCCGTGATCGCCTGGGCCGGCTACACCACCCCGCTCGGCCTCGGCCCGGACGCCGCCACCGAGGACCTGGCCCGGGCCGGAGCCCCCCGCCTCACCCGGCTGCTCGACGGACTCGCCGTCACCACCCGCCCGCAGGCCCCGCCCACCGTGTTCTGCCACAGCTACGGCTCGGTCGTCTGCGGCCTGGCCCGCCCCACCCCCGCGCAGGCCTCCGGCGTGGTGGTGCTCGGCTCGCCCGGCATGGGCATCGGCTCGGCCGCCGACCTCGACCCGGGCGTCCCGCTCTGGGCCACCGCCCGCAACGACTCCGACTGGATCGGCGACGTGCCCAACGTCCGGCTGTTCGGCCTCGGCCACGGCGCCGACCCGACCGCCCCCGGCTTCGGCGCCCGCCCGCTGCCCGCCACCGGATCCCACGGCCACGACGGCTACTTCGCCCCCGGCACCGCCTCCCTCGCCGCCTACGCCGCCGTCGCGCTCGGCCGCGCCTGACCGCCCGCACCGGAAGGAGCACCACCATGGCCAGCACCCTCACCCCACGGCCCCGCACCGCGCAGCCCCGCACCCCCCGGCCCCGCACCCCCCGGCCCCGCACCCCCCGGCCGCTCACCGCGCTGCGCCGCGCCGCCGCGCGGGTCGACGCGAAGACCCCGGCCCACCGCGACCGCGCCCTGGACGGGCTGCGCGCCCTCGCCCTGCTGTCCGTCCCGATCGGCCACTGGATGCTCGGCGGCCTCACCCTCTCCCCCGACGGCGCCCTGCACAACGCCAGCCCGCTCTCCTCGCTCGGCTTCCTCGCCCCGGCCAGCTGGGTGCTGCAGATGCTCGGGGTGTTCTTCCTGGTCGGCGGTCACTCCTCGGTCCGCTCGCTGGAGCGGGCCCGGGAGAAGGGCCTGTCCTACGGGAGTTGGATGCGCGGCCGGACGGTCCGGCTGCTGCGCCCGGTGCTCGGGGTGACGGCGGTGTGGGCGCTGCTGATCCCGCTGCTGCCCCGGCTCGGCGTGCCCGCGGACACCCTGCGCACCGGTGCCACCCTGGTGGCGCAGCCGCTCTGGTACATCGGGGTGTATCTGGCGCTGACCGCGCTCACCCCGCTCTGCGTGGCCTTCGGGCGGCGGTTCGGCGGCTGGTCGGCGGCCCTGCTGGTGGCCTCGGTCGCGACCGTCGACCTGCTGCGGTACGGGCCGTGGGCCGACGCGACGCCGGGCTGGCTCAGCCTGCTGAACCTGCTGCCGGGCTGGATGTTCGGCTACCAACTGGGCGTGCTGTGGGCGCAGGGCCGGCTCGGCCGGTCGGCGGCCCGGGTACTGCTGTTCGGCGGCGCCGCGCTGTTCGCGGTCCTGCTGGTGGTGTTCCACTACCCGGCCAGCATGGTCGGCGTCCCGGGTGTGGAGCGGACCAACTCGCACCCGCCGTCCCTGCTGGTGCTCGCGCTGGCCGCGGTGCAGTGCGGCGCCGCGGTGCTGCTGCGGGAGCGGCTGGGCCGGCTGCTGAGCCGCCGTCCGCTGCTCTGGCTGCCGGTGGTGGCGGTCAACCTGTCGGCGATGACGATCTTCTGCTGGCACCAGAGCGCGATGCTCGCCGTGGCGGTGCCCGGCGCGGCCGGCCTGGGCGCCGTCCCCGGGCTGACCACCGCACCGGACTCGCTCGGCTGGGCGGCCGCCCGGCTGGCCCTGCTCCCGCTGTTCGGCGCCGCCCTGGTGGCGATCGGCTGGTTCACCCGCCGGTTCGACGGCCCGTGGACGGCCTTCTCGCGGGGCGGCAAGGCGGTGGCCGGCGCCGCGGCGGCGCTCTTCGCCGCGTACGCGCTGGGCGTGGTGTGACGGCCCACCGGGTGCGGGCCGCTCCGGGCGGAGCACAGCATGCGACAGGGGCGCGGACCGATCGGTCCGCGCCCCTGCGGCGCGCTGTCGGTGTCCTGCCCTACCCTGCCGCCATGGTGACGTTCGACGAGTTCCGCACGATGGCGCTGGCCCTGCCGGAAGCCGCCCAGGAGCCGACCTGGGACATCGAGACGCTGCGGGTCCGCGGCCGGATCTTCGCGATGGGCGCGCCCGACGGGGACCGGGTCACCGTCAAGGCCTCCCCCGAGGAGCAGGCCGAACTGCTCGCCGCCGAACCCGAGGTGTTCTCCTCCGCCCCGTACGTCGGACGGCACGGCTGGGTGAGCGTCCGGCTGGACCTGGTGGACCGGGACGAGCTGCACGACCTCGTCACCGAGGCCTGGCGGCGGACGGCGCCGAAGCGCCTGGTGCGCGAGTTCGACGCCTGAGCGCGACCCTGTCGAACGGCCGCGCGGGCCACCGTCCGAACCACTGGGAGACGTCGCGCGGACACCCCGGGTTCATGTGATCCATCCCACAGTTTAGGCGTTCCCGTCCTCCCTCCGGGCCCCCTAGGCTTGCGCAGGGAAGTCAGCAGAGCCATCGCACCCTCCGGGCACCGCCCGCGAAACGGTGACGGGCCCCAAGGGAGTTGGTGCGGTGCGCAACCGTCGGCGCTGGAAGCGGGTACTGATCGGGGCGTTCGCCGGCTGCGCGGTGCTCGCCGACGCCGGAGGCGCCGCCGCCGCGGCCGCGGTCTCCTCCGAACAGCTGGCGATCTCCACGCCTCCGGCCGGCAGCGCCGCCTGGGTCCAGGACCACTCCTTCGGCCACTCCCTGCCCGACCCGGCCACCACCACCCCGGCCGCCGCCGCGGCGTTCTTCGCCTCGCTCGCGCCCACCGAACTGGACCGGCTGATCCAGCAGTACCCGCTGGTCGTCGGCAACTACGACGGCGCCCCGCTGGACCTGCGCTACCGCGCCAACAGGATCGCCCTGGCCGCCGAGCGCGACCGGGCCCTGGTCCGCGCCGCCGACCGCGAACTGGACTCCGACACCCGCGCGCTGGCCGTCTCCCGCGCCAACGACGTCGAGCACCTGCTCGCCCCCGGCCGGCAGGTCCTGGCCTTCGACCCGCGCGGCCGCGGCCTGGTCAGCGAGGTGTGGGGCGACCTCGCCGACGCCGAGCGGATCTCCGTGCTCGTCCCCGGCTCGGACGCCGACCTCGGCCACCACGACCAGGCCGCCGAGCCGCTGCGCTCCCCGGCCGGCATGGCCCGGGCCCTCTACACCGAGGAGCGGCGCCAGGCGCCGAACACCCGGACCGCCGTGATCTCCTGGACCGGCTACGTCACCCCCTCCGGCCTCGGCCCGGACGCCGCCACCTCCCGGCTCGCCGACGTCGCCGCCCCCCGGCTGGAGCGGCTGCTCTCGGGTCTGAAGGAGACCACCCGGCCGGACGCGCCGCCGTCGCTGCTCTGCCACTCGTACGGCTCGGTGGTCTGCGGCACCGCCGCCCCGGAGATCCCGCGCGCGGCGGCCTCGCCGTCCGACACCTCCGGCATCACCGACCTGGTGGTCTTCGGCAGCCCCGGCATGGGCGTGCAGAGCACCACCGAACTGGGCGCCGGCGTGCACGTCTGGGCCACCCGCAACCCCAGCGACTGGATCGGCAACGTGCCGTTCCTGGAGGTCGGCGGGCTCGGCCACGGCGCCGACCCGACGGCGAGCGGCTTCGGCTCCGAGCAGATCTCCTCGGCCCGCGCGGCCGGCCACAACGGCTACTTCACCGAGGGCACCGACAGCCTGCGCAACTTCGCGGCGATCTCGCTCGGCCGCTACCAGGACGTGGTCCGGGCCAACCCCGGCTCCTGAGGCCCGCCCCCCGGGGGGCTCAGGACGGCTGGTCCTGGTACAGCCGCAGGGCCTCCGCCGCCGCCCTGGCCAGCTCGCGCCGGGCGGCCGGCGGGACCAGCACCTCGACGTCCGCGCCGAAGGCCAGCAGCGACCGGACGGCCGCCGGGGCCGGGAAGGCCATCGCCACCTCGGCCCACTCCTCGGGCGGCCCGGCACCCGCCTCCGGCGGCGGCGCGGTGACCCGGCCCCCGTGGATGCGCAGGAACATGTCCAGCCGTCCGCGCCGGACCCGCACCCGCACCGGCAGGTCCTTCGGCAGCCGCTCCACCTGCTCGCGCAGCACCGCCCAGACGTCGCCGAGGCCGACCCCGGCCCGGCGCCGCACCGTCTCCTCGGTGGTGTCGGCGGCCAGCACCCGGTCGGCCCGGAACAGCCGTGGCTCACCGTGCAGATCGGCCACCAGGTACCAGACCGCCGCCTTGCTCACCAGCCCGTACGGGTCGACGGTGTACTCCACCGGCGAGGGCGTGCCGCCGTGCCGGTAGCGCAGCCGCAGCCGCCGGTCGGCGAAGACGGCGTACTGCAGCTCGCCCAGGTCCGGCCCGGCGGCGGGGCCGACCGCGCCGGGGGTCTGCATCCAGCGGGCCGGGTCGACCAGGATCCGCTCGCTGATCCGCTCGGCGGCCGGCCGGTGCGGGGCCGGCAGCGCCGCCATCACCTTGCGCAGCGCCGAACCGAGTGCCCCGTCCAGCCCGAGGTCGCTGTGCGCGCCCTGGGCGGAGAGCACGAACAGCGCCCTGGCCTCGTCCGCGGTCAGGCCCGTGACGTCGGTACGGTAGCCGGGCAGCAGGCCGATGCCGCCGTGCCGCCCGCGCTCGGTGAACACCGGCACCCCGGCGGCGGAGAGCGACTCGACGTCGCGGTAGATGGTGCGGACGGACACCTCCAGCCGCTCGGCGAGTTCGGTGGCGGACACCCGGCCGCGGGTCTGGAGCAGCAGCAGGATCGAGAGCAGGCGGTCGGCCTTCATGCCCCAAGAATCCCAGTAATCCTGACGGCAGTTGTCAGGTTTTACTGGGAAATTGCGTTCCGAGCCCGAAAGACCACCCGACACCAGGGAGTTGAGCGCCGATGACCGCCGTCCAGGATGCCCGCCCGCAGTACCTGACCGCCCTCGACCAGCTGGAGAAGCTGTTCGCCACGATCACCCCGGCCGACCTCGACCGGTCCACCCCCTGCACCGAGTTCACCCTGCGTCAGCTGCTGAACCACGTGGTCGGCGGCATCCACCGGTTCGCGTACATGGGCGAGGGCGGCCGGGCCGAGGACGTCGTGGCCGCCGTCGAGGACCCCTCGGACGAGGGCTGGCCGGCCGCGCTGGGCCGGGCCCGCGCCCGGGTCACCGCCGCCTGGGCGGACGACGCCAAGCTCGGCCGCCCGACCGTCGCCCCCTGGGGCGAGGTGCCCGGCGCGGCGGCCGTGGGCGGCTACCTGATGGAGCTGGTGACCCACTCCGGGGACATCGCCGCGAGCCTCGGCAACGGCTTCGCCCTGGACGACGACCTGGCACGGACCGCGCTGGCCGTCGCCGAGTTCGTGCTGCCGGCCGAACAGCGGGTGCCGGGTGTCCCGTTCGCCGCCGTCCGGCCGGTCGCCGAGGACGCCGACGTGCACACCCGGCTGGCCGCCTGGATGGGCCGGACGGTCTGAACCCGGCACCGGCCCGGCGGCCCGGGGGGAGCCCGCGCCGGCGCCCCCC
>NZ_JBSHAP010000173.1:0-15156 GCF_053611565.1 Kitasatospora sp. NPDC054795 | reverse complement strand
AGCTCCCACTGGTCGGGGGGCCGCGACCACGTTCGGGCCGGCCGGGGTCAGACGGAGAGCCGGCGCAGGGCCTCCTCGTGCAGCAGGCCGTTGGAGGCGACCGCGTCGGCGCCGCCGGGGCCGGGGACGCCGTCCAGGCCGGTGAAGCGGCCGCCGGCCTCCTCGACGATGA
Source organism: Kitasatospora sp. NPDC054795 (assembly GCF_053611565.1). Lineage (NCBI taxonomy): Bacteria > Bacillati > Actinomycetota > Actinomycetes > Kitasatosporales > Streptomycetaceae > Kitasatospora > Kitasatospora sp. NPDC054795. The sequence continues at coordinate 14,984 of NZ_JBSHAP010000173.1, read as the reverse complement.
TGCAGTTGGCCGCCATGTCCCACAGCGACAGCTCGGGCTCGGCGGCGATGTCGACGGCGCCCTCGGCGACCATCATGTAGGACCAGAAGTCACCGTACGCGCGGGTGCGCCAGCAGGCGCGGGTGAGGTCCAGGAACGGGTCGAGGCGGCCGCGCTCCTCCCAGCCGCTGAGCGAGGAGTAGGAGAAGGACGCGTCCTCGATCCGGGAGACACCGGAGACCTGCAGCCGGGAGGCCTTGGTCAGGCTGCGGCCGCCGAACGCGCCCAGGCCCTTGGCCGCCCACCAGCGGCGCTGCAGCGCGGGGGCGGAGACGATGCCGACCACCGGGCGCTCGACGCCGTCCGGGCCGTCCTCCAGCAGGGCGATCAGGGTGGCCCAGACCGGGACGCCGCGGATGTAGTTCTTGGTGCCGTCGATCGGGTCGATCACCCAGCGGCGCGGGCCCGAGCCCTGGAGACCGAACTCCTCGCCGAGGACGGCGTCGCGAGGACGGGCGCGCTGGAGCACGCTGCGCACGAGCTCCTCGGCGGCCTTGTCGGCGTCGCTCACCGGGGTGAGGTCGGGCTTGGTCTCGATCTTCAGGTCGAGGGCGCGGAAGCGATCCAGGGTGACCGAGTCGGCCGAGTCGGCGAGGACATGGGCGAGTCGGAGGTCGTCGTGGTAATCGGCCATGCCCGAAACCCTAGCGAGCCTCCTCCGATCGGCACAGCCGGGCTCGCGGAGCGGCACGGAGCGGGTGCGGGCGCGCACGGCCGTCCGGTGCGCCGTGTCGGCTCCGCTCGTCGCTCCGCGTGCCCGGTCGCTCAGTGGGTCGTGCCGCTGAGTTGGTCGTGCCGCTCAGTGGGTCGTGCCGCTGAGCTGGAGGCCGATGACACCGGCGATCACCAGCGAGATCGAGACCAGCTTGAGCACCGAGGAGCTCTCGCCGAGGAAGAGCATGCCGTAGATCGCGGTGCCGGCCGCGCCGATGCCCGTCCACACCGCGTAGGCGGGGCCGACCGGAAGGGTCTTCAGCGAGAGGGTGAGCAGGCCGAAGCTGCCGAGGGCGAACACGCAGAAGCTGATGGTGGGCCAGAGCTTGGTGAAGCCCTCGCTGAGCTTGAGGTTGATCGCGAAGCCGGTCTCCAGCAGGCCGGCCAGGACCACCAGGGCCCATGCCATCGCGTGCCCTCCCTGTCGATCGACGGGCGGACCGCATACGGCCCGACTTTCCTATGATCGCCAGGTGGGCCCGCTCCGACACCTCGAACGGGCCACCAACCCCGCCGACCGGCCACCAACCCCGCCGACCGGCCGCGGACGGCCGGACTCAGTCGGCCTCGCCGTCCTTGCTGGCCAGCAGACGGCGCAGCGAGTAGAGCCGGGCCGCCTCGGCGTGGCCCTCGGCGACCCAGGCGTCCAGCGCGCAGTCCGGCTCGTCGTGGCTGCACGCGCGCGGGCAGTCGGCGGTGCCGGCCTCCAGGTCGGGGAAGGCGAGGATGACCCGGGACGGATCGATGTGCGAGAGGCCGAACGAGCGGAAGCCGGGGGTGTCGATCACCCAGCCGGGGTTCAGCGCCTTCTTCGAGCCGGGCTTGGCGCCGGGCGGCGGGGGCAAGCGCAGCGCCAGCGCGGAGACGGTGGTGTGCCGGCCGCGGCCGGTGACGGCGTTGACGTGCCCGGTCTGCCGCCGGCGGTCCGGGACGAGCGCGTTGACCAGGGTGGTCTTGCCGACGCCGGAGTGGCCGATGAAGACCGTGGACAGGCCGCGCAGGTGCTCCCGGACGGCCTCGGCGCCGGTGGTCTCCAGCTCGTCGCGGCGGGTGACCACGTACTCGATGCCCAGCGGCGCGTAGGTCTCCAGCAGCGTCGAGGCCGGGGCGAGGTCCGACTTGGTGAGCACCAGCAGCGGCTCCATGCCCGCGTCGTACGCCGCCACCAGGCAGCGGTCGATCAGCCGGGGGCGCGGCTCCGGATCGGCCAGGGCGGTGACGATGGCCAGCTGCTCGGCGTTGGCGACCACGATCCGCTCGTACGGGTCGTCGTCGTCCGCGGTGCGCCGCAGCACCGAGGTGCGTTCCTCGACCCGGACGATCCGGGCGAGGGTGTCGGCCTCCCCGGTGAGGTCGCCGACCAGGTTGACCACGTCGCCGACGACGACGCCCTTGCGGCCCAGCTCGCGGGCCTTCATGGCGACGACCTCGCGTTCCTGCTTCGTTCCCAGGTCGACCAGGCAGGTGATCCGACCGCGGTCGACGGTCAGCACCATCGCCTCGGCGGCGTCCTCGTGCTTGGGCCGGATCCGGGTCCGCGGCCGGGAGCCCCGGCGGGCGGGGCGGTTGCGGATGTCGTCCTCGTCGGCGTCCTTGCCGTAGCGGCGCATGTGCTCAGTCTCCGCTCAGGCGCCCGCCGCCGCTTCGCCGAGCAGCTCGGACCACATCCCGGGGAAGTCGGGCAGGGTCTTGGCGGTGGTGGCGACGTTCTCGACCTCGACGCCGGGCACGGCGAGGCCGAGCACGGCGGCGGCGGTGGCGAGGCGGTGGTCCTCGTAGGTGTGGAAGATGCCGCTGTGCAGCGGGCGCGGGCGGATCCGCAGGCCGTCCTCGGTCTCGGTGACGTCGCCGCCCAGGTCGTTGATCTCCTTGGCGAGCGCGGCGAGCCGGTCGGTCTCGTGCAGGCGCAGGTGGGCGATGCCGTACAGGTGGGACTCGGAGTCGGCCAGCGCGGCGACGGCGGCGATCACCGGGGTGAGCTCGCCGACGTCGTGCAGGTCGGCCTCGATGCCGTGGATCCGGCCGGTGCCGGTGAACTGCAGGCCCTCGTCGGTGAACTCGCAGGCGCCGCCCATCCGGGTGTAGATCTCGCGCAGCTGGTCCCCGGGCTGGGTGGTGTGCCTGGGCCAGTCCCGCACGGTGACCCGGCCGCCGGTGACCAGGGCGGCGGCGAAGAACGGCGCGGCGTTGGAGAGGTCCGGCTCGACCACCAGGTCGCGGCCGATCAGGGCGCCGGGGGTGACCCGCCAGACGTCCTTCTCGCCGCCGTCCTCGGGGGCGTCGACCTGGGCGCCGGCCAGCCGCAGCATCTCCACGGTCATCCGGATGTGCGGCAGCGACGGGACCGGGCCGCCGACGTGGCGGACCTCGATGCCGTGGTTGTAGCGGGCCCCGGAGAGCAGCAGGGCGGAGACGAACTGGGACGAGGAGGAGGCGTCCAGCTCGACCGGGCCGCCGTCCAGCGAGCCGGTGCCGTGCACGGTGAGCGGGAAGGCGCCCCGGCCGCCGTCCTCGATCCGGGCGCCGAGCGCGCGCAGGGCGTTGATCACACCGTGCTGGGGACGCTCGTAGCAGCGCGGGTCGCCGTCGAAGTGCACGGGGCCGTCGGCGAGGACGGCGAGCGGCGGCAGGAAGCGCATCACCGTGCCGGCGTTGCCGACGTCGACGGAGGCGGGGCCGAGCAGCGCGGGGGCGGGGATGACCCGCCAGGCCTCGCCGCCGCCGGTGCCGCCGGAGTCGTTGTTGACCTTCTCCTCGATGGTGACCCCGAGGGCGCGCAGGCCGTCGGCCATCAGCTGGGAGTCGCGGCTGCGCAGCGGGCGCCGCACCCAGCCCGGCCCGTCGGCGAGTGCCGCCAGCACCAGGGCCCGGTTGGTGACCGACTTGGAGCCGGGGATGGTGACGGTGGCGTCGACGGGGCTGGTCGCGACGGGGGCGGGCCACAGGGTCTCGGTCATGGGGCAAGTCTAGGGGCCGCGGAGGAAGCCCCCTCGTCGGTCGGGCGGCGGGACGCCCCGGCCGGCTACCGCAGCGGCTGGAGCAGCCAGGCGGCGCCGAGGCCGAGGCAGGCGAGGGCGACGAGCAGGAAGACGGTGACCCAGGCGAGGGCGGGGACGTGGGTGAGCCGGGCGAGCTGGTCGGCGTCGGAGTCGCGGGCCCAGCCGATCCGGCGCTGGTGCTGGAGCTCCAGGACGGGGCGGACGGCGCCGAAGAGCAGGAACCAGCAGCCGAGGTAGGCGAAGCCGGCCTGGACCTCGGCGCTGCCGAACCACGAGACCAGGAAGAAGGCGCCGCCGGCGACCAGCACGCTGAGGAAGCCGAAGGCGTTGCGGATGCGCAGCAGCAGGGCGAGCAGCAGCACGATCGCCAGCCAGAGCAGCAGGGTGATCCGGTCGGCGGCGAGCAGGGCGGCGCAGCCGAGGCCGAGCAGCGCGGGGGCGGTGTAGCCGGCGGCGGCGGTGAGGACCATGCCGGGGCCGGTGGGGCGGCCGTAGGAGAGGGTGAGCCCGGAGGTGTCCGAGTGCAGCCGGATGCCGGCCAGCTTGCGGCGGGTGACCACGGCGATCAGGCCGTGGCCGCCCTCGTGGGCGATGGTCACGGCGTTGCGGGCGACGTGCCAGAGCGGGCGGGCCAGGACGGTGAGCAGGGCGGCGGCGCAGGTCGCCAGGACCAGCCAGCCGGGTGGGGCGGCCTGGGTGCCGGTCACCTGGTCCCACAGGTCGCCGAGGGTCCGGTCGTTCGCGTTCATCGGTGTCTCTCCGCCTCCGTCCGCCGCAGTGGGCCGTCGCGTTGGGCCGTTCGGGGCAGCCTCCCATGCGGGGACGGGCGGGAGGCGGCGGGTGGTTCTGGTCCGGGGATGAACAAGTCCTGAGGACGGTGGCATGGCAAGCTGGCCCGCATGTGCGGTCGGTTCGCAGCCAGCAGCAAGCCCGAGGACGTCGTCGAGCTGTTCGACGTCGAGCACTGGGATCCCGCGGAGACCCTGGGCCCGAACTGGAACGTCGCGCCGACCAACAGCGCCTTCGTGGTGCTGGAGCGGCTGGGCGGGGAGCGGCCGCGGCCGGTGCGGCAGCTGCGGGTGCTGCGCTGGGGGCTGGTGCCGCAGTGGTCGAACTCCGCCGAGACGGCGGTGAAGATGATCAACGCCCGGTCGGACACGGTGCACGAGAAGCCCTCGTACCGGCAGGCCTTCGCCGCGCGCCGGTGCATCCTGCCGGTGGACGGCTACTACGAGTGGCAGACGGTGCCGGGGGAGCGCGGAAAGGCCCGCAAGAAGCCGTACTTCGTCTCCCGGGCCGACGGCACCCCGCTGGCGCTGGCCGGGCTGTACGAGTTCTGGCGCAACCGGGCGGTGCCGCCCGGGCACCCGGAGGCCTGGCTGGTGACCTTCACGATCGTCACCACGGACGCCGAGGAGTCGCTGGCGCCGATCCACGAGCGGATGCCGCTGTTCCTGGACCCGGGGGACTGGGACGCGTGGCTGGACCCGCGGTCGACCGACCCGGACGGGCTGGCCCGGCTGCTGGTACCCCCGCCTCCGGGCGCGCTGCTGGCCACCCCGGTGTCGCCGGTGGTCGGCAGCATCCGCAACAACGGTCCGGAGCTCAAGGAGCCGTGGACCGAGGTCGAGTACGAGACCACCCTGTTCTGAACCTTCCTGGAGTCACTGCGATGAGCACCACCGAACTGGTCCCCACCGAGGCCGGGGAGGCCCGGATCAGCTACCACCGCGCCGAGCGGCCCGTGGCCGTGCTGGCGCTCGGCCACGGCGCGGGCGGCGGGATCGAGGCCCGGGACCTGGTGGCGCTGGCCGGGAAGCTGCCGGCCCGGGGGATCACCGTGGCGCTGGTCGAGCAGCCCTGGCGGGTGGCGGGCCGCAGGCTCGGCCCGGCTCCGAGGACGCTGGACCTCGGCTGGCGGCCGGTGGCGGAGCGGCTGGCCGGGCAGGGCCTGCCGTTGGTGGTGGGCGGTCGCAGCGCCGGGGCGCGGGTGGCCTGCCGCACGGGCGCGGCGACCGGGGCGGTCGGGGTGGTGGCCCTGGCGTTCCCGCTGCACCCGCCGGGCAAGCCGGAGAAGAGCCGGGCCGGGGAGCTGCTGGAGTCCGCTCTGCCGACGCTGGTGGTGCAGAGCGCGGCGGACCCGTTCGGCGGGCCGGCGGAGTTCCCGGAGCTCCCGGCGGGGCACGAGCTGGTGGCGGTGCCGTACGGCAGCCACGGCTTCGAGGTGCCCAAGCGGGCGCCGGTGGGGCAGGACGAGGTGCTGGACCTGATCTGCTCGTCGGTGGGGGACTGGGTGCTGCGGCTGCTGTGAGGCCGTGAGCGGGGAGTTTCCGCTCGATCACTCGTGCGAGCGAATGGTGCCCGGGGGCGGGAATGCGGCCGGGGCCGGTGTGGTTGTCGTGTCCGTCAGCACGAGTCACCGGTGTGAGAGGCAGGGCAGATGGGTTCGATCGCGTGCCCCGAGCGGCCTGAGGAGCGCGAGGCCACCACGGCGTTCGCCCCCTCGTGGTCGGAGTGGCTCGACGCGGGCGAGAAGCCCGTCAGCCCGATATCCTCCATTTCTGGGCGGCCCGCCGTGGGCCGTGCCCGTCATGCCGAGGAGGTGGGTCCGGTCGTCGGGACCGAGCACGAGGCCGATCCGGGCCGTGGCCCGGGCGACGCCCTGCCCGCGGGCGAGGCGCTCACCGGTGAGGAGCTGGCCGAGGCGATCGGTGAGGACACCTACCGGGTGTCGGCGGAGGAGAGCGAGGAGGCCCGGCGGGAGCGCTTCGAGCGCGACGCCCTGGGCTACCTGGATCCGATGTACTCGGCGGCGCTGCGCATGACGCGCAACCCGGCCGACGCGGAGGACCTGCTCCAGGAGGCGTTCGCCAAGGCGTACGCGTCCTTCCACCAGTTCCGCGAGGGCACGAACCTCAAGGCCTGGCTGTACCGCATCCTCACCAACACGTTCATCAACTCGTACCGCAAGAAGCAGCGGGAGCCCCAGCGCACCGCGGCGGAGGAGATCGAGGACTGGCAGCTGGCCCGGGCCGAGTCGCACATGTCGACCGGTCTGCGCTCGGCCGAGACCCAGGCGCTCGACCACCTTCCCGACAGTGATGTGAAGGACGCGCTCCAGGCCATCCCGGAGGAATTCCGGATCGCCGTCTATCTCGCGGACGTAGAAGGCTTTGCGTACAAGGAGATCGCGGACATCATGGGTACTCCCATCGGTACGGTGATGTCCCGGCTGCACCGCGGCCGTCGTCAGCTGCGCGGCATGCTGGAGGATTACGCCCGTGAGCGCGGGCTGGTCCCGGCCGGCAGCGGGGCAGGGCAGGAAGCGAAGGGCTCGGGCTCATGAGCTGCGGCGATCCGCACGAAACCGAGTGTGGCGAGGTCCTCGACCACCTCTATGAATTCCTCGACAACGAGATGCCCGAGGGCGACTGCGCAAAGTTGCGCGTGCACTTCGAGGAGTGCTCGCCCTGCCTGAAGCAGTACGGGCTGGAGCAGGCGATCAAGGCGCTGATCAAGCGTTCCTGCGGGTGCGACGACACCCCGACCGACCTGCGCAGCAAGGTGCTGGCCAGGATCGACTCGATCCGGGCCGGGCAGCGCTCGGGCGAGCAGGTGGTGGTCGCGGTGGAGACCACCGTCGAGGTGCACGCCGAGTCGGCCCGTCCGGCGCCCGGGCTGGGCGGGGCGGCCGAGCAGGAGTCCACGGAGCGCCCCGGCGCGCCGGTCGAGGCCGGCGCCCAGGCGGAGTGACGGTCCCCGGCGAACGACCGCGCGGCGAACGACCGCGCGGCGAACGCCCGTGCGGCGGACGGCCGGGTGGTCGACCACCGGGAGCGGTGGTCCGCCGGCCCGCCGGTGAGGGTGCGGCGGGCGATTCGCGCAGGTCGGGCAAGGAGTAACAGCGGCCCCGGGAGTGTGCGCTCCCGGGGCCGCTCCCGTTCCGCTCGCACGCGCCATCACTCGTTCGAGTGAGTTGGCGGTGCGCCAACTGCGCCATTGCGCCATCATGCGTCCCCATGTCCGGACGGCGGCCTATTCTCCTGACGGACACTCACCGTCGGTCCGCCCGACGCGTTGAGGCAAGACGGGGTCCGTACGGCGGGGAGGTCGAGATCGCTACCGACTGTGGAGGATCGACCCTGCCGCGAGGGGCGGCGCGCTACCTGGTGGCCGTCCCGGTGGCGGCGCTGTGCTGCCTGGTGCCGCTGCTGCCCGCCGCGGCCGTGCCCGGGGTGCCGCACTGGCTGGGCGCTCCGGTGGACTGGCCCAAGGTCGGGCTGCTGGCCTTCCTGCACGGCTGCTGGGAGTCCCTGGCCCAGGGCCTGCCCACGCCCTGCCTGGTGCTGGTGCGCCGACTGCTGCGCCGGCCCGCGCTGCCCGAGCGGGCGCCGGCCCGGCCCGGGGTGAACGCCTTCTTCCCGGTGCTGTTCGCCGGGGTGCTGATGCTCCCGCCGTCCGCCGCCGCCCTGGTCGCCGCCCCGGCCGCGCTGCTCGGCGGCCCGAACGGGCGCGGCTGCCGCCCGCGCCAGCTGTTCAACGGCTCCCAGCTCGCGCTGTGCGCCTTCGCCTCCTCGGCCGCCTTCCACCTGCTGCGCGGCCCGCAGCTGCTGCTCGGCTCCCGCTTCCCGGCCGCGCTGCTGCCGGGATTCGCCGCCGTCGCGGTGTTCTGCCTGGTCAACGGGGTGGTGGTGGGCGTCATGCTGATGCTCGGCGAGGGGCGCCGCCCCGGGGTGCTGCTGCGCGGGGCGCACGCGGTGTGCGGGCTGCCGGTGCTGGTGCACGCGGCCGGCGGGCTGATGGTCGCGGTGCTCTGGCAGGGCCCGTACGGCGCGTTCGCGGCGCTGCTCGCCCTGCTGCCGCTGTCCATCTCGGCCTGGGTGTTCGCCCAGGGCCAGCGCGAGCGCGACGCCCACCAGGCCACCGTGCAGTCGCTGGTGCAGGCCGTGGAGATCAAGGACTCCTACACCCGGGGCCACAGCGAACGGGTCGGCCGGGCCTCGGTGCTGATCGCCACTCAGCTCGGCATGGAGGCCGAGCGGCTGCGCACCCTGCGCTTCGCCGGCATCCTGCACGACGTCGGCAAGCTCGGGGTGGCCACCGAGCTGCTGCGCAGAAACGGTCCCCTGACCGAGGCGGAGCGCCGGGCGGTGGAGATCCACCCGGTGTACGGGTACGAGCTGGTGCGCGGGATCGACTTCCTCGGCGAGGCGCACGCCGGAATCCTGCACCACCACGAGCGGATGGACGGCCGGGGCTACCCGAGCGGGCTGGCCGGCGAGCGGATCCCCGAGTTCGCCCGGATCATCTCGGTCGCCGACGCCTTCGACTCGATGACCTCCACCCGCTCCTACCGGCGCGGCCGCCCGGTCGGCGAGGCGGTCACGGAACTGGAGCGCTGCTCGGGCAGCCAGTTCGACCCGGTGATGGTGCGGGCGCTGATCGACGCGCTGGCCGGGCACGACTGGCAGCCGGTGGTGCACTCCGAGGACGGCATCGAGGCGGTGCCGGACATCCCGCTCGGGGTGCCCGAGCCGGTCCGGGCGGCGCCGGGCCGGGTGCCGCCCCAGGGTGGGAGCGTCCCCGCGGCCGGGCAGCCGTGAGGGCCCCCGGGCGCGCGACTTCCGGGCGTGCGGTGCTCGGAGCGGGGGCGTTCGGGCGTGCGGTGCTCGGAGCGGGGGCGTTCGCGCCCCGGGCGCTGCGGCGGGTGCTCCTCGGCCGCACGCCCTGCGGGCGCACCGCGCGCGCGGTGCACGCGGTGGCCGCCGCGCTGCTGGCGCTCGCGCTGGGCGCCGTCGCGGTGCGCGGGGTCGCGGAGCCCGGGGTCGTGCTGGCGTTCACCGCGCTGATCGCGCTCGGCGAGTGCGTCCGGATCACCCTTCCGGGGGATCGGGAGCAGGCGCCCATCGGGGCGGCCGGCGCGCTGGCGTACGCGCTGCTCGGGCCGCTGCGCGGAGTGCCGACCGCGCACGGGACGCTCCAGGTGGTCGCGGTGACCGGGGCCGGCCTGCTGCTCGGCTGGCTGGCCTGCCTCGTCCTGCCCCGTCGCGTCCTGCCGGGCGGCCCCGGCCGTCCGCCCGGCCGTCCGCCCTGGGCCGACCCGGCCCGCCGCGACGGCGCCGCCCGCCGGCTGCTCGCCGTCGGCTTCGCGGCCGCCGTCTTCCAGCCGCTCTACAACGGCGGCGCGGTCGACCGCTTCTCGCCCGAGGGCCCGGCGTACGGGGTGTTCCTGACCGCCGTCGCCGCGCTGGCCGCGCTCTGCGACGCGACCCTGGCGGCGCTGCTGCGCCGCTCCGGCGGCGGGCTGCGGTTCCCGGCGGCGCTGGAGGACGAGCTGCGCTCGCTGTTCGGCATCGGCTCGGCGATCGTCGCCACCGGGATGCTGGTCAGCCTCGCGGCGGGCGAGGTCGGGCTGTGGGCGCTGCCGCTGTTCTGCACCCCGCTGCTGCTCGCCCAGGTGTCCTTCCGGCGCGCCGCCGCCGTGCGGGCCACCACCGGGCAGACCATCGCCAGCCTCGCCCGGGCCACCGAGGTGGCCGGCTACACCCCGCACGGGCACGCGCGCCGGGTCGCGGACACGGCGTGCGCGCTGGGCCGCGAGCTGGGTATGGGCACCCGCGAGCTCGCCCTGTTGGAGTACGCCGCACTGATGCACGACGTCGGCCAGCTCTCCCTGGTCGAACCGGTTCCGGACGGCGCCACCGCCCTGCTGCCGTACACCGAGCAGCAGCGGATCGCCCGCCTCGGCAGCGAGGTGATCAGCCGCACCGGAGTGCCCCGGCAGGTCGCCGAGCAGGTCGCCCGGCTGGCCGACCCGTACACCGGACCCGCCCCCGGCGAGGGGCCGGTGCCGCTCGCGTCCCGGATCATCCGGGTCGCCAACGCCCACGACGACCTGCTCACGTCGGCCCGCGGCCGGGGCGTCGGCGAGGCCGTCGGGCGGCTGGAGGCCCTGGAGGTGCTGCGGCTGGGCCGCGGCCGGGTCTACGACCCCCGCGTGGTGGACGCCCTTGCCAGGGTGGGCGGCCAGGCCCGTCGCTGAGGGGCGGGCCCGGGCACGCGGGGGCCCGCACGGTACGGGCCGTGCGCCGGCGTCGCGGGACCGGGAAAACCGGGTTCCGGCCGTCAGGGGTTGAGCGGGTGGGATCGGGCGGGCAGGCTGGGGAGGGGCGGACCCCAACCTCGGCGGTGGGGAGCGCGGGCGGGGGCGGGCGTGGTTGGATGCGGTCGTAGCGTGGAACACCGACCCGGGGCACCGGGCCCCGAACACCGTCCGAGGCGGTACGGGCACGGTGGCACGGGACTTGAGCGGACGACGACGGCAGGGACGAACGTGAGGATCTTCCACCGGGCACGGCACCGGCCGTCCGCCACCTGGCGGCAGACGACCGACCGGGCCTTCACGCTGATCGGCGACGGCCGCTACGAGGACGCCGGCGCGCTGCTGGTGATGGCCGCCGACCTGGAGCCGTGGCTCTCCGACTCCTGGTTCAACCTCGCCCTGCTGCACAAGTTCCGCCGGGACTGGGAGCAGGCCCGCTCGGCCGGGCTGCGCGCCGTCGCCCTGCTGGACCGCGAGCACGGCGCCCCGGACTGGTGGAACCTCGGCATCACCGCCACCGCCCTCCAGGACTGGCCGCTGGCCCGCCGTGCCTGGCAGGCGTACGGGCTGAAGCTGCCCGGCGGCCCCGGCGGGCAGCAGGACGGCCCGGTCAGCCTGGACCTCGGCACCACCCCGGTACGGCTCTCCCCGGACGGCGAGTCCGAGGTGGTCTGGGGCCGCCGGCTGGACCCGGCCCGGATCGAGGTGCTGTCCATCCCGCTGCCCTCCTCCGGCCGCCGCTGGGGCGAGGTGGTGCTGCACGACGGCGCCCCGCACGGCGAGCGGGTCACCGACGGCGTCGCCTACCCGGTGTTCGACGAGATCGAGCTGTGGGCGCCCTCCCCGGTGCCGACCTACGTGGTGCTGCTCCAGGCAGCCACCGCCGGGGACCGGGACGCGCTGGAGCGGCTGGTCGCCGACGCCGGCTACGCGGCCGAGGACTGGACCTCCTCGGTGCGGCTGCTGTGCCGCGCCTGCTCGGAGAGCCGGATGGCCTCCGACGACGGCGTCGCCGCCCACCACGACCCGCACGACGACGGCGACGCCGCCCACCCCGGCCACCTCAGCCACCTCAGCCAGGGCGGCGCGGCCGGGATGTCCTGGCTGGTCGAGCGCGAGTGCGGGATCGCCGCACCGGCCCACCTGGTGCGCACCCTGCTGGACCGCTGGGTCGCGGCCGCCCCGGGAAGCCGGGCTTACCGGGATCTCGAAGAAGTGTGCTGAGTACCCTGGTGAGGTAACGCGTACACCGACGGAAGCGGAAGACATGGCGGAGCAGGCCGAGCAGCACGAGCACGAGCACGACGTGGAGGGGACGGCGCCCGAGACGCCCGTGAAGGTGATCGGTCAGGAGCCCGACCTCAGCAGGGGCACCGCGCGCCCGATCACCGTCGTCGGCAACCCGGTGCTGCACCGCGAGGTCAAGGACGTCACCGTCTTCGACGGCGAGCTGTCCGCACTGATCGACGACATGTTCCAGTCGATGTACGCCGCCGAGGGCGTCGGCCTCGCCGCCAACCAGATCGGCGTCGACCTCAAGGTCTTCGTCTACGACTGCCCGGACGACGAGGGCGTGCGCCACATCGGCCACGTGATCAACCCGGTGCTGGAGGAGTACCCGGCCGACCGCCGCCGCGTCCTGGACGACGGCAACGAGGGCTGCCTCTCCGTCCCCACCGCCTACGCGGAGCTGGCCCGCCCGGACTACGCCGCGGTCACCGGCGTCGACAAGGACGGCGAGCCGATCCGCGTCGAGGGCACCGGCTTCTTCTCCCGCTGCCTCCAGCACGAGACCGACCACCTGTACGGCACCCTCTACATCGACAAGCTGTCGAAGCGGGACCGCAAGGACGCCCTGCAGCAGATGGCCGAGGGCACCCCGAAGTACGCCACGGTGTCGAACGCCTGACGGTGCGGTACGTGCGAGGGCCGGGACACCGCTGGTGTCCCGGCCCTCGGCGTGAGGTCAGCCGTGCCGCAGCCGGCCGGTGGACTCGCGGGCGACCAGCTCCGGGTTGAACAGGTAGTCCCTGACCTGGCCGCCGTGCCCCTCCAGCTGGCGCCACAGGGCCTCGGCGACGGCCGCGGCCATCTCCTGGATCGGCTGGCGCACGGTGGTCAGCGGCGGGTTGCTGTGGGCGGCCAGGTAGCAGTCGTCGTAGCCGACCACGGAGAGGTCGCCGGGCACCGGGCGGCCGGCCTCGCGGGCGGCCTGGGCGACGCCGAGGGCCATCAGGTCGCTGCCGGCGACGATCGCGGTGACGCCCGCGTCGAACAGCTGGCGGGCGGCCGCGGCGCCGCCGGCGATCGAGTAGGAGGACTCGGCGTACCAGTCGGCGGGGGCCTCCTCGCCGAGCAGTTCGCGCATCGCGCGCCGGTAGCCGTCCAGGCGGTTGATCGAGGGCCGCAGGTAGCCCTGGCCGCCGGCCAGTCCGATCCGCCGGTGGCCGAGCTCGCGCAGGTGGGCGACCGCGATCCGGGCGCCGAGCGCCTCGTCGGTGGCGACGGTGGGTACGGCCAGGCCCTCGACCCGGCCGCTGACCAGCACCATCGGGATGCCGCGTTCGTGCAGCAGCCGGTAGAAGCCGTGGTCGGCGTGCGGGTTGGCGTGCCGGCCGGAGACCAGGACCAGTCCGGAGACGCCCTTGCGCAGCAGGACGTCGATGTAGCCCAGTTCGGCGGTGCCCTGGCGGGTGGAGGTGCCGACCACGGCGGTCAGGCCGTGCTTGGCGAGCTGCACCTCGATCGCGGAGGCGAGCAGGGGGAAGACCGGGTTGTCGAGCTCGGGGACGACGATGCCGATGAGCGCGCCCTGGTGCGGGTCGTAGCCCTGGTCGGGCTGCCAGCCGAGCTCCCGCATGGCCTCGGCGACCTTGAGCCTGGTGTCGTCGGAGACACCCGGCCGGTCGTTGATCACCCTGCTCACCGAGGCGGCGCTGACGCCTGCCCGGGCGGCGATGTCCCGTAGTGACGGGCCGCTCAATGTGGTCCTCCCGACTGGTCGAGCCTGCATCTTACAAATCCCGGGCCGCGGGTCGGCGAGGCTGTTGAAACAATCTTAGCAACATATTGCGCAACAGTTTCATCGCCGTTACGGTTCCCTCGTCGGCCCCGGTAAGCGGAACGCCGCGCTCCAGTACCCTGTTCGCCCGACCGAGGAGCTCCATGGACACGGCCCGCAGCCACCGCCTCGCCGCCCGCCACCAGCCGCACCACGACGGCTCCGCGCGCTACGTCGGCGACCTCGCGCCCCGGCTCGGGCAGAAGGTCGACCTGCTGGTCCGGGTCCCGGCCGACCAGCCGGTGGAGCGGGTCTTCCTGCGCTCCGTCCCCGACGGCGAACCGCACTTCGAGGCCGCCGTGCCCGACCGCACCGACGCCGACGCGAACTGGTGGCGGGTCGGCCTGACGATGGTCAACCCGGAGATGAACTACCGGTTCTGGCTGCACACCCCGGACGGCGGGCGCTGGCTCACCGCGGCGGGCCTGCATGACCACGACCTGCCGGACGCCACCGACTTCCGCCTCACCGCCCACCCGGCCCCGCCGGCCTGGGCCGCCGACGCGGTGGTCTACCAGATCTTCCCCGACCGCTACGCCCGGGGCGGCGACGCCCCGCTCGCCGAGTGGGCCCGCCCGGCCGACTGGGACACCCCGCTGCACACCGGCGACGCCGCCGCCCTCCAGCAGATGTACGGCGGCGACCTCTGGGGCGTGGCCCGCAGGATCGACCACATCCAGCGCCTCGGCGCCACCGTCATCTACCTCACCCCCTTCTTCGAGGGCCGCTCCAACCACCGCTACGACGCCGTCTCCTTCGACCGCGTCGACCCGGCGCTCGGCGGCGACGAGGCGCTGATCGCCCTCGTCGCCGAGGCGCACCGGCGCGGCATCAAGGTGATCGGCGACATCACCCTCAACCACTCCGGCAGCGACCACGAGTGGTTCCGCACCGCCCAGCAGGACCCCGGCAGCCCCGAGGCCGGCTACTACTTCTTCGGCGAGGGCGGCCCCGAGGACTACGCCACCTTCCTGGGCGTGCGCACCCTGCCGACCTTCGACCACCGCTCGGCCGAACTGCGCCGCCGCCTCTACGCGGGCCCCGACTCGGTGGTCGCCAAGTACCTCAA
>NZ_JBSHAP010000172.1:0-15333 GCF_053611565.1 Kitasatospora sp. NPDC054795 | reverse complement strand
GGGCTGGGCCCGGAGCGCGCCGGAACGTTTCTGCTGGCTTTGCGCCGCTCCTCCTCCCACCACCCCCTTCTACTTTCCATGCCCCCACGCAATTGGTGGGAGGAGGAGAGCGCGGGGGTCAGGTGGGCGGGGCTCGGGGGGTGCCCGGGGTCTGCTCGGGATGGGCGTGGGGTGCGGGGCCGTGCCCGTGAGCGCCACCGGTCCCGGCGTGGGTACCGGGGCGGCGGGCCGTGTGGGCGGGCCGGGGGTGGACGGCGACGCCGAGGGTGGCCGGGGAGTCGCCCGTCACCGCGATGTCCCCTTCCCGGTCGGTGCGCAGCACGGTGGCGCCGAGTGCGCGCAGATGGTCGACCGTCCTCGGGGACGGGTGACCGTACGGGTTGCCCTCGCCGCAGGAGACGAGGGCCAGCCAGGGCCGCAAGGCACCCGCCAAGTCCCAGTCCTGGTGGGCCGATCCGTGATGCGCCACCTTCACGACATCGGCCTTCCCCATCCGGCCCAGCAGTGCCGACTGGGCCTGCGGTTCGAGATCGCCGAGCAGTGCCATCCGTAGTCCTCCTGCCAGTGCCACCATCAAGGCGACGCTTGCGTTGTTCGGGCCCGGCGCCTCGACCGCCGAGCCGGGGACGGGCCACACCACGTCCCAGGCCAACCCGGCGCCGACCGACCGCCGTTCACCTCGACCGGCTCTCAGCAGCGGGAGGCCCGCGCCTGCCGCCCAGCCCGCCACCCGGGCGGCCTCGCCCGGTGGATCGTCCAAGGTGGTGCCCTCGACCGCGCCGACCCTGCGGCCACGCAGTACCCCCGGCACTCCCTCGACGTGGTCGGCGTGGAAGTGCGTCAGCAGCAGTAAGGGAATCGTCGTGATGCCGAGGTCGCGCAGGCATCTGTCCGCGGCGTTCGGATCCGGCCCGGCGTCGATCACCACCGCGCTGTCCGGCGCCCCCGCCGCCAGGGCCAGCATGTCTCCCTGTCCGACGTCGCACATCACCAGCCGCCACCCCGGTGGCGGCCAGCCGGTGGCGATCCGGGTGAGCTGCGGCGGGCGCAGCAGCACCGCCAGCAGGACCGCCGTCAGCGCCCCCGTCACCAGGGCCCGTGCCCAGCGCCGCCGCCCGCACGCCGGCAGCGGGCTGTTGGGCTGCGCCCGTCGGGGCAGCAGGAGCGGCGCCGCCCAGCAGCCGGCCAGGACGGCCAGCGCGACCGTCGCCGTCCCGAACCATCCTCCCGGCCAGTCCAGTTGGCCGCCCGGAAGCTCGGCACCACGGCGTGCCACGAAGGAGAGCCAGCCGGCCGGCACTCCGGCCGGTTCCGCGAGCAGGCGGGCCAGGTCCGGAAGGAGCGGCTGCAGGGCGAGCACCCCGAAGCCGAGCAGCGTCGCCGGGGCCACCGCCGGCTCGGCCAGCAGGTTGCAGGGGATGCCGACCAGGCTGATGTGCCCGGACAGCACCACCGTCACCGGCGCGCACAGGGCCTGGGCGGCCGCCGTGGCCGCGAGCGCGCCTGCCAGGTGGTACGGCCAGCAGCGGGCCCGCAGGGCCTCGGCCCAGTGCGGCCCGAGGACGAGCAGCCCGGCGGTGGCGAGCACCGACAGCAGGAAGCCGAACGAGCGTGCCAGGAACGGGTCCAGCAGGATCAGCACCAGGACCGCTCCGGCGAGCGCGGGCACCGCCTTGCGGGGACGGCCGGCGGCCAGGGCCAGCATGCCGATCAGCCCCGTCCCGGCGGCCCGCAGCACGCTGGGCTCGGGCCGGCAGACGGTGACGAAGGCCAGGGTCAGCGCGGTGCCGAGCAGCGCACCGGTGCGCAGTGACAGCCCCAGCAGCGCGGCCAGCCCGTGCCGTTCCGGGGTGCCGGCCTGCCCGGGTGCGCCCAGCAGCGCACCGAGGACGATCGCCAGGTTGGCCCCGCTGACCGCCACCAGGTGGACCAGGTCGGTGGCCCGGAAGGCGTCATCGAGGTCGTCGGGCAGCCGCGAGGTGTCGCCGACCACCAGCCCCGGGAGCAGCCCGCGCGCGTCCGCCGGAAGTCCGTCGGTGGCCGTGCGCAGGCCTTCGCGCAGCCGGCCGGCGATCCGCTGGGGCAGGCTCGGCGGCGCCAGCTGCCGGGGCTGCCCGTGGACGACCAGCAGCGCGGCCGACTCGGTGTCATGCCCCTCCCCCGCCGGCCGCACCTCGGCCTCCGCCGCCAGCCGCTGGGACGGGAGCAGCCGCTGCCAGGGCTCACTCCGCGCCCCTCGGACCATGACCGTCACCGGCGTCCGCGTGCGGGTGCTCCGCCCGTCCGGGAGCGGGGTGACGCGGTCGGCCACCGCCTCGACGGTGAGGAGCGTCTGCCCGGCGGCGGGGCCGCCCCGGGAGGTGTGGGCCTTCGGGTCCCCCGTGATCGTCAGCTCCACCTCCACCACCGGGGACGGCGTTCCCGGCTCGGCGGCCACGGACGCGCGGGCGAGCTCCGGCAGCGGCCCCCGGTGGAGGTCGGAGGTGTGCAGCGGGGTGGCGATCGCGGCCGCCGCGCCGGTGAGCAGGACGGCGGCCAGCGCCGCCGAGGACCCGCGCCGGCGCAGGACCCCCGGCCGGGTGAGCAGCACGACGGCCGCGAGCACGGCAAGACCGGCCGCGGTGAGGGCGAGGGCCTCGTACCCCGGTTCCAGGCCAAGGAGCGCCGCCGTGACCGTCCAGGCCGAGACGGCGGGCAGCAGCAGCCGGAAGTCGGCGCCCGCGGAGCGGGGCGCAGCGGCCGGACCGGCCGGCGTGGTGGCGGCGGACATGGCGGTACCTCCCTTCGGTGGCCGGGGAAGCGGGCGGGGACGACGGCAGTGGTCGCGTCAGAGGGTGAGGAGCGGGCGGAGTTCCGCGTACGTGCGGGCCCCGATGCCGCTGACCTGCCGGAGTTGGTCGAGGGAGCGGAAGGAGCCGTGCGAGGTGCGGTAGGCGAGGATGCGCTGGGCGAGGGTGGGGCCGACGCCGGGAAGGGTGTCGAGCTGTTCGAGCGTGGCGCGGTTGAGGCTGACGGGTGGTCGGGGCGCGGCGGGGCCCGGAGGTCCGCTCCCGCTGCCGACGACGGCCGGGGCGGGGGCGGACCCCGGTTCGCCGACCAGGATCTGCTCACCGTCCGTCAGGACGCGGGCCAGGTTGAGGCTCCTGGTGTCCGTCTCCGGCAGCGGCCCGCCTGCCGCCCGCAGGGCGTCGGCCACCCGGGAGCCGCCGGGAAGGGTGTGCAGGCCGGGGAGGTGGACCCGCCCGCCGATGTCCACCACGACCTCCGCTCCGGTACCGGCGACAGGCCCGGCCCTGGGGTCGACGGCGGAGGCGTCGGCGGGAGCGGGCGGCTCGGCCCCCGCCGGTGCCGCGACGGCCGCCGACGCGGGCACGGCGACCGTCTCCGGCCGGGCCAGCCAGAAGTGCTGTACGGCGTAGCCGACCGCGAACAGCAGCAGGATGGCCAGTCCGGCCACCGCGCGCCGGTCGAGCGCCAACGCCGAGCCGAGCGGGGGGAACGAGGCGAACGAGGGGACTCGCGGACGTGCCCCGGCCTCCAGTGGATCCACAGCGGCACCCGGATCCACAGCGGCACCCGCGTCCGGCGGTGCCGGCACCGCCGCCTGCGACGGCAGCGACGGGCCGCCGGCAGCAGCCTCCCAGCCCCTTGTCGGCGATGCGGCCGACCCCGGGGAGCCCCCGCCGACGCCGCCCTCCGGCCCGTCACCCGTCGGCTCGTCACCCGTCGGCTCGCCACCCGCCGGCAGCAGCGCGGCCATCCGCAGCCGTACCGTCTCGTTGATCGCATGGCGCTTCGCCGCGCCCAGGCTCATGGTCGTCATGCCGAGGACGGTAGGAGTTCTCCGGCGAGCGCGCGGAAGTCAGCCGAACCCTGTGGACAACCCGGGGGTTGTGGATAAAAAGTGTCACTCACAGGAGTGAGCAGGGCTGTCCGAAATTGACCAGCCGGCCGGGCAGCCAACCGGACCGTCCGGCACCGGCAACCCACCCGCACCACTCAGCGCGGCGCGACCACCACCGCCAGCAGCCCCGGCCCGACGTGCGCGCCGATCACCGCCCCCACCTCGCCCACGTACAGCTCCCGCAGCCCCGGCACCCGGGCCCGCAGCCGCTCCGCGAGCGGTTCGGCCCGGTCCTCGGCCGCCAGGTGGTGCACGGTGATGTCGACCTCCTGCTCCCCCGACCGCTCGACCGCGATCTCCTCCAGCCGCGCGATCGCCCGCGACGCCGTCCGCACCTTCTCCAGCGGCTCGATCCGCCCGCCGTCCAGGTGCAGCAGCGGCTTGACCGCCAGGGCCGAGCCGAGCAGCGCGCGCGCCGCCCCGATCCGGCCGCCGCGCCGCAGGTGCTCCAGGGTGTCGACGTAGAAGAACCCGCTGGTCCGGGCCGCCCGCCGCTCGGCCGCCTCGGCCGCCTCCCCCAGGCCCTGCCCGGCCGCGATGGCCTCGGCCGCCGACAGCACCCCGTACCCGAGCGCCATCCCGACCAGCCGGCTGTCCACCACCCGCACCGGTACGGGCGCCTCGGCGGCGGCCAGCCGGGCGGCCTCGACGGTGCCGGACAGTTCGCCGGAGATGTGCACCGAGACGATCCCCTTCGCCCCGGCCTCGGCGGCCGCCCGGTAGGTGGCGGCGAAGGTCTCCGGGTTCGGCCGGGAGGTGGTCACCCGCTGTTTGCCGCGCAGCGCCTCGGCGACGTCCTTCGGGGAGATCTCGACGCCCTCGCTCAGGACCGAGTCACCGACCGCGACGCTCAGCGGGACCACCGTGATCCCGTGCCGGTCGAGGGTCTCCTGCGGCAGATAGGCCGTGGAATCGGTGACAAGCGCGAGGTCGGAGGGCATGAGCCGGAGGTTACTCCCCGCCGGTCCGGGAGGACAGCGCCCGGTCCTGGCACCGGCCGAAGGCCTCGCGCCGCCCCGCCGACTCAGCCCGCCGAGGGCCCCGTCGAAGGTCCGGCCGAGGGCTTGCGCAGCCGCTGCGCCAGCTTGGCCAGCGGATCGGCGAGCCCGAGCAGCTCCTCGGCACTCGCGCGCCCCTTCCCGTCGGTCAGCCGGGCCCGAGCCGTACTTCCGGCCGCGCCGCCGGAACTGCCGGAACCGGCGGAACCCGAAGCACCCGAAGCACCCGAAGCCTTGACGGAGGAAGCACCCCCCGCGGTGTCCCAGTGCCGCAGCGCCCCCGCCTCGCTCTCGCACTCCTGGCTCAGCCGGCTCAGCTCGTCGTCCGCGAACCGCTGCATCCGGTCCTGCGCCGCCCAGCGCATGGTCTCCGCCGAGTGCGTGATCCGCTCGGCCCGCTCGCGCAGCTCGGGCAGCTTGGCGGCGATCCGCGCGGTCTCCGGCTCGCGCTCCAGCATCCGCAGCTCGCCGTCGAGCTCGGCGGCGTGCTCGTCGAGCCGCCTCAGCAGGGCGAGCGACTCGCCGAGCTGGCCGTCCTGCGTGAGGCCGCCCTCCAACACCTGCCGGGTGCCGTCGAGCGAGGTCCGCAGGCGGAGCCGGACGGAGGCGATCTGTGCGGACGGGCCGACCTTGGTGTACGTCTTCGCCTTGAGGGTGGCGGTCTCCACGGCCCGGCGGGCGTTGGCCTCGTGCTTCTCGATCTTCGCACCGACGGCCTTGGCGGCCTTGACCGTGCCGACCACGGCCAGCACCATCACCGCGACCCCGAAGAGCAGGACCAGGCCGATCATCACGCCGAACACGTCCATCGCGCGCCACCTTCCGCCGTCGTTCCGGCCCCCACCGGGCCCAACGCGGGCCGCAATTGCCGAGGGTTCCACGGTAGCCGCCGAAAGCCGTCCGGGGGCAGCCCGAGCGGCCCCCGCGGACGGAGATCAGGGGCAGATCCGGGATCTCCCCGAGGGTCCCCGACCGCCCCGGAAACCCCGCGAGAACCCTCCGGCCCCTGCGCGAAACGCCGGGCGGAAACCGCCGGCGCCTCCGCACAACGCCGGGCGGGAAACCCCTCCGGCCCCCACCTCCCGCAAAACGCCGGGCGGGCGCCCCGAAGGACGCCCGCCCAGCCGCTCCGCGCCCGCTGCCTCGACAGCCGCGCACAGCCGCGCACAGCCGCGCACAGCCGCACTCGATCAAGCACAGCGGCGCTCGATCCAGCTCAGCCGCACTCAACCGGTGACGATGTTCACCAGCTTCGGCGCCCGCGCGATCACCTTCCGCACCTCGGCCCCGCCGATCGCCGCGACGACCGCAGGCTCCGCCAGCGCCAGCGCCTCCAGCTCGGCGTCCGAGATGCCCGGCGCGACCTCCAGCCGCGCCTTGACCTTGCCCTTGATCTGGACCACGCAGGTCACCGTCTCGTCCACCACGTACGCCGGGTCGGCGACCGGGTAGTCGGTGTGCGCCAGCGAGTCGCCGTGGCCCAGCCGGCGCCACAGCTCCTCGGCGATGTGCGGGGCCAGCGGGGCGACCATCAGCACCAGCTGCTCGGCCACCGCCCGCGGCGTGGAGCCGCGCTTGACCAGGTAGTTGTTCAGCTCGATGGCCTTGGCGACGGCCGTGTTGAAGCGCAGCCCGGCCATGTCGCCGCGGATGCCGTCGATCGCCTTGTGCAGGGCGCGCAGCGTCGCCTCGTCGGGCGCGTCGTCGGTGACGACCAGCTCGCCGGTGGTCTCCGAGACGACGTTGCGCCACAGGCGCTGCAGGAAGCGGTACGAGCCGACGACGGCGCGGGTGTCCCACGGGCGGGAGACGTCCAGCGGGCCCATCGACATCTCGTACAGGCGCAGCGTGTCGGCCCCGTACTCGTCGGCGATGTCGTCCGGCGCGACGGCGTTCTTCAGGGACTTGCCCATCTTCCCGGCCTCGCGCTTGACCGGCTCGCCCTGCCAGAAGTACTGGCCGTCGCGCTCCTCGATCTCGGCGGCGGGCACCGGGAAGCCGCGCTCGTCGCGGTAGACGTCGGCGGTGATCATGCCCTGGTTGAACAGCTTGTGGAACGGCTCGACGGACGAGACGTGGCCCAGGTCGTGCAGCACCTTGTGCCAGAAGCGCGCGTACAGCAGGTGCAGCACGGCGTGCTCGGCGCCGCCGACGTACAGGTCGGCGCCACCGGCCGGCTTGGTCTCCGTCGGGCCCAGCCAGTACTTCTCGTTGGCCGGGTCGACGACCGCCGAGGAGTTCGACGGGTCGACGTAGCGCAGCTCGTACCAGCAGGAACCGGCCCAGTTGGGCATGGTGTTGGTCTCGCGGCGGTACTTCCGGACGCCGTCGCCCAGGTCCAGTTCGACGTTGACCCAGGCCTCGTTGCGCGACAGCGGGGTCTCCGGCGAGGAGGCGGCGTCGTACGCGTCGTAGGTGCGCGGCGAGTAGTCGTCGACCTCGGGGACCTCGACCGGCAGCATCGACTCGGGCAGCGCGTGCATGACGCCGTCCTCGTCGTAGACGATCGGGAAGGGCTCGCCCCAGTACCGCTGGCGGCTGAACAGCCAGTCGCGCAGGCGGTAGTTGACGGTGCCCTCGCCGATGCCGCGCTCGGCCAGCCAGGCGGTGACGGCGGCCTTGGCGTCGACGACGCTCAGCCCGTTCAGCGACAGGTCGCCTTCGGAGCGGGCGGAGTTGACGATGACGGAGTCGTAGGTGTCGAACGCGTCGTCCCACTCGGCGGGGTCGGAGCCGCGCCCGTCGGTCGGCTCGACGACGCAGCGCATCGGCAGCGCGAAGGCGCGGGCGAAGGCGAAGTCGCGGTGGTCGTGGGCGGGGACGGCCATGATGGCGCCGGTGCCGTAGCCCATCAGCACGTAGTCGGCGATGAACACCGGCACGGACTCGCCGCTGACCGGGTTGACGGCGTAGGCGCCGGTGAAGACGCCGGTCTTGACCTTGGCCTCGACCTGGCGCTCGACGTCCGACTTGGCGGCGGCCGTGGCGCGGTAGGCGGCGACGGCCTCGGCGGGGGTGGCGGCGCCGCCGGTCCACTCGGCGGGCACGCCCTCGGGCCAGGCGGCGGGGACGATCGAGTCGACCAGGCCGTGCTCGGGGGCCAGCACCATGTAGGTGGCGCCGAACAGGGTGTCGGGCCGGGTGGTGAAGACGGTGATCTTCCCGCCGTCGACGGCGAAGTCGACCCGGGCGCCCTCGGAGCGCCCGATCCAGTTGCGCTGCTGCAGCTTGATGGCCTCGGGCCAGTCCAGCAGGTCCAGGTCCTCGATCAGCCGGTCCGAGTACGCGGTGATGCGCATCATCCACTGGCGCAGGTTGGACTTGAACACCGGGAAGTTGCCGCGCTCGGAGCGGCCGTCCGCGGTGACCTCCTCGTTGGCCAGCACGGTGCCCAGGCCCGGGCACCAGTTGACCGGCACCTCCTTGGCGTAGGCCAGGCGGTACTCGCCCAGCACCTCGTCGCGCTCGGCGACGGACAGCTCGGCCCAGGCGCGCCCGCCCGGCAGCTCGCGCGCGCCGGACTCGAACCGGGCGACCAGCTCGGCGATCGGACGGGCCTTGCGGGCGTCCGCGTCGTACCAGGAGTTGAAGATCTGCAGGAAGATCCACTGGGTCCAGCGGTAGTACTCCGGGTCGATCGTGGAGATCGAGCGGCGCGGGTCGTGGCCCAGGCCCAGCCGGCGCAGCTGCTGGCGCATGTTGGCGATGTTGGCCTCGGTGGAGACCCGCGGGTGGGTGCCGGTCTGCACGGCGTACTGCTCGGCGGGCAGACCGAAGGCGTCGTAGCCCAGCGTGTGCAGCACGTTGTGGCCGGTCATCCGCTGGTAGCGGGCGAAGACGTCGGTGGCGATGTAACCCAGCGGGTGGCCGACGTGCAGGCCCGCGCCCGAGGGGTACGGGAACATGTCCATGATGAAGCTGTGCGGCTTCGCGGTGACGTCGCCGGCCGCCGGGTCCGCCAGCGCACCGGTGGGGTTGGGGGCGTGGAAGGTGCCCTCCTTCTCCCAGATGTCCTGCCAGCGGGACTCGATCTCGGCCGCCAGCGCGGCGCTGTACCGGAACGGCTCGGTCACGGTCTCGGCCGCGCCGGACGCAGGGGTCGTCTCGCTCATGGTCCTTCAAGCTCCATCGATGTCGGTTGGCGAACCGCACAGGCGGCCGGCGCGTGTACCCGGCCCGGGACGGGGTCGGGGGCGGAAAACAAAAAATCCCCTCGCAGGAGGGGACGCCACGCCGACTCCGGCACCGCCCGAGGGCTCAGCCGGTCCTGGTCAGCGCGGCCGGCTAAGGAGCAGGCGCACGGTTCGCATGGGCTCAGGGTACCGCAAGCGGGTCGGCGGGCTGCGGGGCGCGCATGCCTGCGTGCGGCCCCGCACGCAGGCATGCGGGGCCGCACGGGACGGTACGGCGCGCGGGGCCGCACGGGACCGGCACGCAAGGCCGTACGGGACGGGCCCGGAGGGTGGATCCAGGCCCGGACCGCTCGGACCGGGCCGGACCGCGCCGGAGACCCGCAGAGCCCTACCGCGCCGCCGCCCGCCCCGCCGCGTCGAACTCCCGCAGCGCCTTCGCCAGCCGCTCGGACTGCATCCCCGCCGCGAGCGAGCGCGCCAGCGCGGCGGTGCGGGCCGCCTCCCGCTGGTCGCCGAGCCTGCGGTGGGCCTCGGCGAGGCGCACCATGAGCAGCGCCTTGGAACGGGCCCGCCCCGGCCCGAGCCCGGCCACGGCCTCGGCGAGCAGCACCTTCGCCATCCGGTACCCGCCGAGCGCCAGCCGTCCCTCCCCCACCATCCCGGCGACGCCGGCCCGGGTCTCCTCGGCACCGGGCAGGCCGTCCAGTTCGGCGAAGGCCCGGGCGGCGGCCGCCTCGGCCAGCTCGGCCTCGCCCCGGCGGCCGTACGCGCGGGCGAGCCGGCCGTACTGGCGGGCCCGGGCGGTGGGGCCGAGCGCGGCTCCGTGCGTGTCCAGCGCGGTCGCGAGCGCGGAGACGGCGTCCAGTCCGCGCCCGCCGGGGCCCTGGGTGGCGAGGACGACCAGCGCGCCGAGCACCGCGACCCCGAGCCGGGGGTCGCCGCCGACGTGGGCGGCGCGCAGCGCGGCGACGAAGGCACGCTGGGCGGCCGCGTCGTGGCCGAGGTCGTACGCGGCCCAGCCGGCCAGCCGGGCGAGTCTGCTGGCCGTGCCGTACAGCTCGCGGCCGAGCCGTTCGTCGTACGCGCCGAGTTCCAGCAGCTTGGCCAGCATGGCGAGTTCGGCCCGGACGGGGCCGAGGACGAGGCCGCCGCCGCAGGCCCGTTCGAGCTTCTGCTTGCTGCGGTAGGACAGGCCGAGCTCGCCGACCAGCCCGGGTTCGACGCGCAGCGCGCCCTCGCCGCCGCCGACGGGCGGTGGCGGGGAGTCGAGGCGGGCGGCGGCCTGGTCGAGGTCGGCGCTGCGGAACAGGTCGGTGAGGCGGACCGGTCCGGCGTCGGTGGCGGCCTCGCGCAGCGCGGTCTGGGCGGTGTCGGCGGTCCACGGGTCGGTGAGCAGCCGGGGCGAGAGGATCTTGGCGCCGCGGTGGCCGCCCATCCGACCCCAGAGCTGCTCGTAGGTGACGGCGATGCCGAGGGTCCGGCTGAGCACCTCGCAGACCGCCTGGTCGTGCGGGCTGCGCGGCACCATGCCGCGGTCGCGCCACTTGTACGGAGCGGTGGAGCTGATGGCGAGGCCCGGTGGCAGGGCGAGGCTCACCTCGCGGGCGAGCCGTTCCGGACTCCAGCCGAGCTGGTGGAGTATCCGGGCCAGTTCCTCGTTCCGCCTTCGCTCCAGATCGGCCATGGCACGACGGTAGCGGGATTCCGGCCGCCGCGACCGGTGGCGCGGGCAGAACGGCGAAGAGCCGCCTCCCGTTTCCGGGAGGCGGCTCTCGACTGCTGTGGAGCTATGGGGAATTGAACCCCAGACCTCTTGCATGCCATGCAAGCGCTCTACCAACTGAGCTATAGCCCCTTGACCTGCGATGTCACCGTGATTCCCGGTTGTTTCCGGCCGTTTCCCTCGGCGACATCGACTACTTTACACGGTCCTGGGCGTGCTCCTGAAATCCGTTTCCCGAGGTCCGCACCACGCGCCCCGGGAGCCCCGTCCGCGGAGTCCGGGGATGCCCCTTTCCACGCCCCGGGCGTGCGTCTCCCGCCCGGGGCGCACGCCAACCGCGCACGCGCCCTGCTGACGTGCCGACCGCCGACCTCCACCCGCCGACCTCCACCCGCCACCCGCCGACCGCCGACCGCCGACCGCCGACCGCGCCCCCGCTACCGCACCGCCCGCCGGCCGCGCACCGCGAAGCCCGCAGCCACCAGCACCGCCGCGGCGTCGACCAGCAGCGTGGTCCGCAACGCCGCCCCCGACTCGGCGGCCGGCGCCGGCAGGTCGACCTGGCCGAGGAACACCGAGCCCAGCACAGCGACGCCGACCACCTGGCCGAGCTGGATGACCGTCACCAGCACCCCGCTGGCGTCGGCCGCGTCCTCGGGCGCCACCCCCGCGAGCGCCCGAGCGACCAACGGCGCGTACGCGCAGCCGGCGGCCAGGCCGAGCGCGGCCATCTCCACCAGCGGCCCGGCGCCGATCTCCGCCCCGCCGCCGAGCAGCAGCCCGAGCAGCAGGTAGCCACCGCCGAGCAGTACCCCGGCGAGCGCCGGCAGGATCCGGTGCAGCCGGCCGGGCAGCCGGTGCCAGTGCATGCTGGACACGCCGAAGCCGACGGCGACGGGCGCCGAGCAGAGCCCGGCCTTCAGGGCGGTGTGGCCGAGCCCGGCCTGCTGGTGCAGGGCGAAGGCGAACATGAAGCCCGCGAAGGCCGCCATGATCGCGAACAGTCCGGCGGCCGCGGGGCGCAGCCCCGGCGCGCCCAGCACCCGCCCGGAGATCAGCGGCTGTCCGCCGCGCCGGGCGATCCGGCGCTCGACGGCCACGAACAGGCCGAACAGCAGCACACCGGCCGCGATCATCGCCCAGCCCCAGACGGGCCAGCCCAGCTCGTGGCCGAGGACGAGCGGGACCACCAGCAGGCCGAGGGCCGCGCCGAGCACCACCAGGCCGGGGAGGTCGAAGCCCCGGGTGGCGTCACCGGGCAGCCGGGGCAGCAGCCGGGCGCCGGCCGCGAGCAGCACCACGCCGATCGGCACGTTGACCAGGAACACCGGCCGCCAGCCGCTGCCGAACAGGTCGGCGCTGACCAGGACGCCGCCGAGCACCTGGCCGAGGGCCATGCCGCCGGCCAGCACCGCCGCGTAGAGGCCGAGCGCCCGGACCCGGGCGGCGCCGGTGAAGGTGCGCTGCACCAGGCTCATCACCTGGGGCACCATCAGGGCCGAGCCGGCCCCCTGGAGCAGCCGGAAGGCGATCAGCCAGCCCGTGGCCGGGGCGAGGCCGCAGGCCAGCGAGGCGGCGGTGAAGGCGGCCAGGCCGAGCTGGAAGAGCCGGCTGTAGCCGTACCGGGCACCGAGCCGGGCGCCGGTGATGAGCAGGACGGCGTAGGCGATGGTGTAGCCGGCGATGACCAGCTGGAGGGCGGCTCCGGAGGCGCCCAGGTCGGTTCTGATGGTGGGAACCGCGACGTTGACGATGGAGACGTCGAGCACGGCCATGAACTGCCCGCACAGGACGAGTGCGAGGAGCAGCCCGGGCCGTACCGCCGGGGCGCCGGTGGTGTCTGCGGCCGCGCGGGGCCGGGTCTGAAGGTCCGTCATGGCAGCCAGCCTGGCCCCGTACCGGTACTGGTGGTTAGAGCCTGCCGATCCTGGTACCGGCAGCACCTGTATCGGCGGCCCGGGCTGCGGCACCATGGGGCCATGACCGTCCTGGAGGAACTGCCCGCCGCGGCCGGCGGGCGCGACCGCCGCCGTACCGAACTGGCCCGCTTCCTGAAGGCCTGCCGGGCGCGGGTCACCCCCGAGGACGTGGGGCTGCCGCCGGGGCTGCGCCGCCGCACTCCGGGGCTGCGGCGCGAGGAGGTCGCGCAGCTCGCCGGGGTCGGGGTCACCTGGTACACGTGGCTCGAACAGGGCAGGCCGATCAACGCGAGCGAGCAGGTGCTGCTGGCGGTGGCCCGGGCGCTGCGGCTGGACGGCACCGAGCACGACCACCTGTTCCGGCTGGCCGGGGTGTCCGCCTCGGCGCGGGCGCTGCCGTCGGTGCCGGAGCTGTCGCCGTCGATCCAGGTGATCCTGGACTCGCTGGCCCCGCTGCCGGCGGCGGTCTCCAACACCCGGTTCGACGTGCTGGGCTTCAACGGCCCGTACCGCTCGATGTTCGGCACCGACCGGATGCGCCCGTCGTGCGGGGTGGTGTTCAACAGCCTCTGGTGCATGCTGACCGCCCCGCCGTGCTGCAACCCGTGCGAGAACCGGGAGGAGACCCTGCCGCGGATGGTGGCGGTGCTGCGCTCGGCGTACGGCAAGCACGTGGGCGAGCCGGCCTGGGAGGCGCACGTGCAGCGGATGTCGGCGCGCAGCGAGCTGTTCCGGGAGCTGTGGGACCGCCAGGAGGTCGCACCGCCGGAGCCCTGGCTGCGGGTGTTCCGCCACCCGGAGGTCGGGGTGCTGCGGCTGAACGCCACCTATCTGACGATGCCGGGCGTGCCCGAGTGCTACATCGTGGTGTACCTGCCGGCCGGTCCGGAGGACCGGGAGCGGGTGGAGCGGCTCGACTCGTTGCCGCCGGGCGGCTGGAGCCACACCTGCGAAGCCTGAGGCCGGCCGGGCCCGGAACGCCGGAAGGCCGCCACCCCTTGGGTGACGGCCTTCCGAACTGCTGTGGAGCTATGGGGAATTGAACCCCAGACCTCTTGCATGCCATGCAAGCGCTCTACCAACTGAGCTATAGCCCCGCGACACGGGCGACCCTGGCTGACCACGACCGCCGATGCGGAGTGGAGCTATGGGGAATTGAACCCCAGACCTCTTGCATGCCATGCAAGCGCTCTACCAACTGAGCTATAGCCCCGCACTCACCGGATCTCCCGCTTCCCTTCCGGGCCGCGTTCCTTCCCTGCGAACGAGGAAGACTCTAGCTGGTCAGGGCCGGAACTGCGAAATCCGCTCCCTCCGGACCCCGGCCGAGGGCCCCGAGAGGCCCCCGGCCCCGGTGCCGCCCGCACCGGTACCGCTCAGGTGTCGTCGCCGATGACCGGCTGCGGGAGCGTGCCCGCGTTGTGCTCCAGCAGGCGCCAGCCGCGCGTGCCCAGGCCGAGCACCGACCAGCAGCAGTTGGACAGTCCGCCGAAGCGCTCCCACCGGGAGGGCTCCAGGTCGAGCAGCCGCCCGAGCATGGTGCGGATCGTCCCGCCGTGGCTGACCACGACCAGCGTGCCGTTCTCCGGGAGCTTGCCGACGGCCTCCAGGACCACCGGCACCGAGCGGTCGGCGACCTCGGTGGCAAGCTCGCCGCCGCCCCCGCGCCGCACCGGCTCGCCGGCCGCCCAGGCCTCGTACTCCTCCGGGAAGCGCTCGCGGATCTCGGCGTTGGTCAGGCCCTGCCAGGAGCCCGCGAAGGTCTCCCGCAGGCCCTCGTGGTGCTGCACGTCCAGCCCGGTGATCTCGGCCAGCTCCGCGGCGGTGCGCCGGGCCCGCTCGAGGTCCGAGGAGATCAGCAGGTCGGGACGGAGCCCGGAGAGCAGCCGGGCCGCCCGCTGGGCCTGCAGGACGCCCTGGCCGGTCAGCTCGATGTCCGTGGTGCCCTGGAAACGCGATTCGAGGTTCCAGGAGGTCTGGCCGTGCCGCCAGAAGACGATGCGCGGGCCGCGCGCGCCGCGGCTCAGTGCAGATCCTCGGGCTTGCCGAAGTCGTCGGCGGGCGCGACGGCGTTGCCGGCCTCGTCGGTGTGGGCGGCGTCCGGGCGGTTGCGCGAGGCCACGGCGTCCTCGGGCAGCGGCAGCTCGGGGCAGTCCTTCCAGAGGCGGTCCAGCGAGTAGAAGGAGCGCTCCTCGGAGTGCTGGACGTGCACGACGATGTCCAGGTAGTCGAGCAGGATCCAGCGGCCCTCGCGCTCGCCCTCGCGGCGCACCGGCTTGATGTCCAGCTGCTCGCGCAGCTGGTCCTCGATCTCCTCGGCGATCGAGCGGACCTGGCGGTCGTTGTTCGCGGAGGCGATCAGGAAGGCGTCGGTGATCGACAGCACCTCACTGACGTCGAAGGCGATGATGTTGTGCGCGAGCTTGTCGGCCGCCGCCTGCGCGGCGACGGTGATGAGCTGCTGGCTGTGGTCGGTGACGGTCACGGTGTTCTTCCGGCTCGGCGGCTTGGGGTGCCCCGGCTCAGGGCCGGGGTCGCCTTCCAGGATCTCACGCCGCCCGGGCGGAAGCTCAGGCCGGAGACTGTCTCGTAAACGCAACGGACGCTCCACACGATCTGGGAGGGGTAGCGCTCGGGGGTCGCCGTATCAGTAAAT
>NZ_JBSHAP010000171.1:4038-15468 GCF_053611565.1 Kitasatospora sp. NPDC054795 | reverse complement strand
TTTGGCACGCTGTTGAGTTCTCAAGGAACGGACGCTTCCTTCGGACCGCCTTCCAGCGGACCCTCCGGGCTTCGTTCTTTCGTGTTTCCAGCTTACCAGATGTTTTCCGCTCCGTTTACCGGAGCTTTTCACATCTGAAATCTGGTGTTAACCGCCAAGTTGCGGCGACTCGACCAACCATAGCGGGTCGGCAGTCGGAGCGCGAATCGGGCGCACCGGGAGTCCCCCGGACAGCGGCATGATTTGTTGCTCTCGCGAGCATATACAGCAATGGTCCCGATTCGCCAAGATGCCTGTAGAGTGCGGCGCATCGGAGCCAAGAGGACTAGACCACTCGCGGGTCGGTGAGTCGCCGGCCGGCTGGGCCGGCAGGGGCGGGTCTTCGCCCGGGAATGTCAGCAGATGTCCAAAGTTGACATGATTTAGGCTTCAGTTGATCGTCGTGCCGCTCCTCGCGGCCGCACGCTGTACCGCGCACTTGGGAGGCACAACCATGACCACTGTGACGTCGCCGCTGACCGGCAAGATCGTGGGACTCGCGGGCGTGCCCGACCCGGTGTTCTCGGGTGCGATGGTCGGCCCGGGCACCGCGATCGACCCCGTTCGCGAGCAGACCACGGCGGTCGCTCCGGTGGACGGTGTCGTCGTCTCCATGCACCCGCACGCGTTCGTCGTCGTGGACGCCGAGGGCCACGGTGTGCTGACCCACCTCGGGATCGACACCGTTCAGCTGAACGGCGAGGGCTTCGAACTGCTCGTCAACAAGGGCGACACGGTGACCCGGGGTCAGGCCGTCATCAAGTGGGACCCGGCCGCCGTCGAGGCCGCGGGCAAGTCGCCGATCTCGCCGATCGTGGCGCTGGAGGCCACCGTGGACTCGCTGGGCGACCTGCGGGAGGACGGCGACGCCAAGGCCGGCGAGCAGCTGTTCAACTGGAGCTGACCTCTTCCTTCCGATCCGCCCCGGACGAGATGACGGGGCGGCCCCCACACACAGCGGTTCCCGGCGGGGCCGCTCATCTCAGCGGAGACAGGTGACATGGAGAAGACGCTGCGCGGCGTGGGCGTGAGCCACGGGGTCGCGATCGGCCAGGTGCGGCACATGGGGACGGCGGTGCTCGAGCCCCCGGCCACCCAGATCCCGACCGAGGACGCCCCCCGTGAGCAGGCTCGCGCCCAGGCCGCCGTCGAGGCGGTCGCCGCCGACCTCATCGCGCGCGGCAACCTCGCGGGCGGCGAGGCCCAGGCCGTGCTGGAGGCCCAGGCGCTGATGGCGCAGGACCCGGAGCTGATGGCCGACGTGTCCCGCCGGATCGCCGTCGGCAGCAGTGCCGAGCGCGGCATCTACGACGCGTTCGCGGCCTACCGGGCGCTGCTCGCCTCCGCCGGGGAGTACCTGGCCGGGCGGGTCGCCGACCTGGACGACGTGCGCAACCGGATCGTGGCCCGGCTGCTCGGCGTGCCGATGCCGGGCGTGCCGGACAGCGACGAGCCGTACGTGCTGTTCGCGCGGGACCTGGCGCCGGCCGACACCGCGCTGCTGGACCCGACGCTGGTGCTCGGCTTCGTGACCGAGGAGGGCGGGCCGACCAGCCACAGCGCCATCCTGGCCCGGGCGATGGGCGTGCCGGCCGTCGTGGCGCTGCCGGGTGCGATCGAGGTCGCCGAGGGCACCGTCGTCGCGGTGGACGGCAGCTCCGGCGACGTATTGCTGGAGCCGTCCCAGGAGAAGCAGGACGAGCTGCGGGCGGCCGCCGCCGAGCGCAGGGCCGCGCTGGCCTCCTCCTCCGGCCCGGGGCAGACCTCGGACGGGCACCGGGTGCCGCTGCTGGCCAACGTGGGCGGACCGGCCGACGTGCCGGCCGCGCTGGAGAACGGCGCCGAGGGCGTCGGCCTGTTCCGCACCGAGTTCCTGTTCCTGGACGACTCGGCGAAGGCGCCCGGCGCGGAGAAGCAGGTCGAGGCGTACCGCAAGGTGCTGGAGGCCTTCCCCGAGGGCCGGGTCGTGGTCCGGGTGCTGGACGCCGGCGCCGACAAGCCGCTGGACTTCCTGACCCCGGCCGACGAGCCCAACCCGGCTCTGGGCGTGCGCGGTCTGCGCACCCTGCTCGAACACCCCGAGGTGCTGCGGACCCAGCTGGAGTCGCTGGCCAAGGCGGCCGAGGGCCTGCCGGTGCACCTTGAGGTGATGGCCCCGATGGTGGCCGACCGCAAGGACGCCAAGGACTTCGCGACCGCCTGCCGTGAGGCCGGGCTGGACGCCAAGTTCGGCGCGATGGTGGAGATCCCGTCGGCCGCGCTGCGCGCCAGGGCGATCCTCCAGGAGGTCGAGTTCCTGTCGCTGGGGACCAACGACCTCGCGCAGTACACCTTCGCGGCCGACCGCCAGGTCGGTGCGCTGGCCCGGCTCCAGGACCCGTGGCAGCCGGCCCTGCTGGACCTGGTCGCCGCGGCGGCCGACGCCGCGCGGGCCGCCGGCAAGAGCTGCGGCGTCTGCGGCGAGGCGGCCTCCGACCCGCTGCTGGCCGTGGTGCTGACCGGTCTGGGCGTCACCAGCCTGTCGATGGGCGCGGCCTCGATCCCCTACGTGCGGACCACGCTCGCCAAGTACACGCTGGCGCAGTGCCGCCGGGCGGCCGAGGCGGCCCGGGCCGCGGACAGCGCCGAGGAGGCGCGGGCCGCGGCGCAGCAGGTGCTCTCCGGCGAGTAGCCGGGAGCGGCGCAAGCGGGAACAGCGAGAGGGGCGCCCCCACCCGGGACGGTGGGGGCGCCCCTCTCGTCCGTCCCGGGGCCGCTCAGGCCCGGCGGTCGAGGCGGAGCTGCTCGAAGAAGCGCAGGTGCTCGATGCGGTCGACGGAGCCGGGGTTGACGGCCTGCTCCAGCGGGGTACCGGAGAGGATGCGCTTGACCGGGACCTCGATCCGCTTGCCGGTGAGGGTGTGCGGGAGGCCGTCGACGGCGATGACCTCGTCGGGCACGTGGCGCGGGGAGAGTTCGGTGCGCAGCGCGGTGCGGATGCGGCCGACCAGGTCGTCGTTCAGTTCCGCGCCGGGGGCGAGGACGACGAACAGCGGCATCCAGTAGCCGCCGTCGGGCTCCTCCAGGCCGATGACCAGGGACTCGGCGATCTCGGGGAGGCGCTCGACGACCTCATAGATGTCCGAGGAGCCCATCCGGACGCCCTGGCGGTTGAGGGTGGAGTCGGAGCGGCCGTGGATGACGACGGTGCCCCGGGAGGTGACGGTGATCCAGTCGCCGTGCCGCCAGATGCCCGGGTACATGTCGAAGTAGCTGTCGTGGAAGCGGGTGCCCTCGTCGTCGTTCCAGAAGCCGGTGGGCATGGACGGGAGGGGCTTGGTGACGACGAGTTCGCCGACGGTGTCGGTGTGCGGGTGGCCCTGGACGTCCCAGGACTCGACGGCGGCGCCGAGGCAGGGGGCCTGGATCTCGCCGAGGTGGACCGGCAGGGTCGGGACGCCGCCGACGAAGCAGGAGCAGACATCGGTGCCGCCGCTGACCGAGGCGAGCCAGACGTCCTCACTGACCTCGTCGTAGATCCAGCGGAAGCCGTCGGGCGGGAGCGGGGAGCCGGTGGTGCCGATGCAGCGGACGGCGGAGAGGTCGAGCTCGCGGCCGGGGTGGAGTTCGGCCTTGCGGCTGGCGCCGATGTAGGCGGCGGAGGTGCCGAAGACCGTGGTGCCGGTGCGGGCGGCGACCGACCACAGGGCGCCGGCGTCGGGGTGGCCGGGGCTGCCGTCGTAGGTGACGATCGTGGATCCGGCCAGGAGGCCGGCGACCAGGAAGTTCCACATCATCCAGCCGGTCGAGGTGAACCAGAAGAAGCGGTCCTGCGGGCCGAGGCCGAGGTGGAGGCCGACCTGCTTGAGGTGCTCGACCAGGATGCCGCCCTGGCTCTGGACGATCGGCTTGGGCAGGCCGGTGGTGCCGGAGGAGTAGAGCACCCAGAGCGGGTGGTCGAACGGGAGCTGGGCGAACTCCGCTTCGCCGTCCGCTCCCGGGGCCCGGCCGGAGACCAGGTCGGCCCAGTCGAGGGCGCCTTCGGGGGCCGGGCCGCCGAGCAGCGGGACGTGGACGACGGTGCGCAGCGAGGGCAGTTCGCGGCGCAGCTCGGCGACGACGTCGGTGCGGTCGTGGGCCTTGCCTCCGTAGTGGTAGCCGTCGACGGCGATCAGGACGTCCGGTTCGAGCTGCTGGAAGCGGTCGAGCACGCTGCGGGCGCCGAAGTCGGGGGCGCAGGAGGTCCAGACGGCGCCGACGGCGTTGGTGGCGAGGAGCGCGACGACGGCCTGCGGGATGTTGGGCAGGTAGGCGGCGACCCGGTCGTGGGGGCCGATTCCCTGGGCGCGCAGGGCCGCGGCAAGGGAGAGGACCTGGCGGCGCAGTTCGGCCCAGGTGGTCGGAACCGGGTCACCGCTCGTCTCGTCGACGTGGAGGATGGCGGGCCGGTCGGCGTTGGCCGGGTCCTCGGAGTGGCGCAGGACGTGCTCGGCGTAGTTCAGACGGGCGCCGGGGAACCACTGGGAGCCGGTGCGGGTCTCGTCGGCGAGGACGGCGTCGGGCATCCGGGGGTCGGCGAGGACGGCGTCGGGGGCCTGGCTGAAGCGGACGTCGAACCACTGGGTGATCGCGGTCCAGAACCGGTCGAGGTCCTCGGTGGACCAGGCGTGCAGGTCGGCGTAGCGCTGGGCGGCCTGCTGGTCGTCGTCGGCCGGGGCGAGCGGGGCGGCCGGGGCGCCGTGGTGCTCGGCCGCCCAGGCCTGGAAGGCCACCAGGGGGGTGGCGGCGGCGCGAGCGGGGTTGGGGCGCCAGAGCGGCTGGTCCTGCGGTGGGGTGCTCACGGTGGTGGTCTCCCGGCCGGTGGTGGGGACGGGAGGGCTCGTGGCAGACCCGTCCGGTTGGGCTGTCGGTGCAGACCATGCCATGTGATCGGCCGCCGCGCCAGGGTCGGCCGGTGGGGGCCGGGGGCCCGCGCCGCAGGGCGGGCCCGGGGTCAGCGGGGGGTGAACTCGCCGCTGAACCAGCGGCGCAGGACACCCTTGTGGAAGTCCCAGACGAGCGCGGTGTCGGCGGTGGCGAGCAGCCAGCCGTCGGTCTCGTCGGTGGGGCGCGAGGGCGGGAGCTCCGCGAGCGGGCGGGCCGGGAGCAGGCCGCAGAGCATGACGAAGCGGCCGGCGGGGTCGGAGGCGGTGTGGATCAGGGTGACGTCGGCCGGGTCGGCGGTGATGCCGGTCTCCTCGTGCAGTTCGCGCACGCAGGCCTGCTGCCAGCTCTCGCCGTAGTCCATGTAGCCGCCGGGGAAGGCGAGTTCGCCGTAGCCGGGTTCGATGGTGCGGCGGATGACGACCAGGGCCGGGTCGGCGTCGGGGCGGGTGACGGGGAGGACGGTGACCGCGACGGGCAGCGGGTTGCGGTAGCTGATCTCGGCGCAGCCGGGGCAGGTGCGGGGCCAGAGGCGGGTGCCGGGCGGGTAGGGCGTGCCGCAGAAGTGGCAGTGCGAGAACGGCCGGTGGGCTTCGGCGGTGGTCGTCGCTTCGTCAGTGGTCATGGCCGGATGGTAGCCCGGTCGGTCGACGGCGTTGCCGTGGGCCGCCGGGCCTCAGGGGGCGTCGGCGGCGCCGGCCGGGTCGTCGCGGGTGGGGCGGAGCAGCGCGGGGTGCAGCAGGCGGGCGTCGCCGGCGTGGTAGGTACGGGCGCGGGGGCCGCCACGGGCGCCGCCGCGCTCGGTGGTGGCGCCGGTGCTCTCGACGAAGCCGGGCACGGACAGCACCTTGCGGTGGAAGTTACCGGGGTGGAGCTTCTCGTCCCAGACCGCCTCGTAGACGGCGCGGAGGTCGGGGATGGTGAAGTCGTACGGCAGGAAGGCGGTGGCCAGCGGGCTGTACTCCAGCTTGGCGCGCACCCGGTCGAGGCCGTCGGAGAGGATGCGGGCATGGTCGAAGGCCAGCGTGACCGGGCCGCGGCCGGCGCGCCCGTCGACACCACCCCCGTGGGTGTCGACGGGCGCACCGGCGACTCGGGACCGGCCGCAGGGCCGGAGGTCCAGGTCGGAGACGGGGTGCCAGGCGGCGGCCGCGGCGTCCGTCCCGGCCCGGGGGTCGGGCAGGTCCGGGGCGAAGGCGAGGTAGGCGACGGAGACGACGTGCATCCGCGGATCCCGCTCGGGGGCGCCGTAGGTGCCGAGTTGTTCCAGGTGGAGGCGGCAGGACGTGGCCCCGGCCGCGGAGGCGCTCAGCAGGCCCGTCTCCTCGGCGAGCTCGCGGGCGGCGGCCTCGTCCAGGTCCTCCTCGCCGGCCCGCAGGAAGCCGCCGGGCAGCGCCCAGCAGCCCTGGTGGGGCGGGGCGCCGCGCTCGACGAGCAGGACGTGCAGGCCGCCGTGGCGCAAGGTCAGGGCGACCACGTCCACGGTGACGGCGATCGGGGCGTAGGCGCGCGGGTCGTACGCGGCGAGCCACTGCTGCTCGGCTCCGGGCCCGGTGGGGGGCGGTTGGTCGTCCGCTGCCATCGCCGGGCTCCTCTCCGTGGTCGCCGGTGCCCCCGGGCCTGTTCTGCCGGTGGTGTTCCAGCGGTGCTGTTCTTCTCGGGCTGAGCACAACGTAGCGAGTGCGTTCCCCGGCGGCAAATGGTTTTCCTGCCCGGCCCGGGGGCGCCCACCCCTAGGCTGTGACCAGGAACTCTTCCAGAGGAGACCGAGATGCCCACTGCTCCCCCGCCGGACTTCGCCGCCGCGCTGGCCGCCGGTCCGCTGGTGCTCGACGGCGGGATGTCGAACCAGTTGGCGGCGGCCGGGCACGACCTCTCGGACGAGCTCTGGTCGGCGCGGCTGCTGGCGGACGACCCGCAGGCGGTGGTGGCGGCGCACCGGGCGTACTTCGCGGCGGGCGCGGACGTCGCGATAACGGCGAGCTACCAGGCGAGCTTCGAGGGCTTCGCGCGCCGCGGGGTCGGCCGGGCGCAGGCCGCGCGGCTGCTGGCGCGGAGCGTGGAGCTGGCCCGGGAGGCGGCGCGGCCGGAGCCGGGCGGGCGGCGGCGCTGGGTGGCCGCCTCGGTCGGCCCGTACGGGGCGGTGCTGGCGGACGGCTCGGAGTACCGGGGCCGGTACGGGCTGAGCGTCGCGGAGCTGGCGGACTTCCACCGGCCGCGGCTGGAGGTGCTGGCGGCGACCCGGCCGGACGTGCTGGCGCTGGAGACGGTGCCGGACGCGGACGAGGCGCGGGCGCTGCTGGGGCTGGTGCGCGGACTGGGGGTGCCGGCCTGGTTGTCGTACAGCGTCGAGGGCGACCGGACCAGGGCCGGGCAACCGCTGGCGGAGGCCTTCGCGCTGGCCGCGGAGGTGGACGAGGTGGTCGCGGTGGGCGTCAACTGCTGCACGCCGCAGGACGCGGACCGGGCGGTGGCGGTGGCCGCCGAGGTGACCGGGAAGCCGGTGGTGGTCTACCCGAACAGCGGGGAGAGCTGGGACGCCGCCCGCCGGGGCTGGTGCGGCGAGCCGACCTTCCGCTCGGCCCGGGTGGGTGGCTGGCTCGCGGACGGCGCGCGGCTGGTGGGCGGCTGCTGCCGGGTCGGGACGGACAGGATCGCGGCGCTGGCGGCGGAGGTGACGGTGCTGCGGGCGCAGCGGGCCGGGGCGGTGGGGTGACGGCGCGGGAGCGGTGAGGGCCCGGCGCGGCCGTCCGCGCACCCGGCGGGCCGCGCCGCGGATGGGAGGGCCGGGGGCGGGTTACCCGGGGGGAAGGTGCACGGAGTCCGGGCGGCCTGGCAGACTCGTCCCGTCATCACTGTGGTCGACATTGTCGACCGCCTTTCAGCGCGGAGGTACCCATGCCCGGCCCGATCCAGTCGCTTTCCCGGGCCGCCGCGATCATGCGTCTGCTGGCCGGCGGCGAACGCCGGCTGGGCCTGTCCGAGGTCGCGACGGCGCTGGGCCTGGCCAAGGGGACCGCGCACGGCATCCTGCGCACGCTGCAGCAGGAGGGGTTCGTCGAGCAGGACCCGGAGACCGGCAAGTACCAGCTGGGCGCCGAGCTGCTGCGGCTGGGGCAGAGCTACCTGGACGTGCACGAGCTGCGGGCGCGGGCGCTGGTCTGGGCGGACGACCTGGCCCGGGCGTCCGGGGAGACGGTCTACCTGGGGGTGCTGCACCAGCAGGGCGTACTGATCGTGCACCACGTGTTCCGGCCGGACGACACCCGGCAAGTGCTGGAGGTGGGCTCGATGCAGCCGCTGCACAGCACCGCGCTGGGCAAGGTGCTGGTGGCCTACGACCCGGTGGCGCGCGGGGAGCTGGGCGACGGACCGTACGAGTCGTACACCGTGCGGACGCTGACCGGGGCGGCCGACGTGGACGCCGAGTGCGCGCTGATCCGGGAGCGCGGCTGGGCGGACTCGATCGAGGAGACCTGGGAGGGCGTGGCCTCGATCGGCGCGCTGATCCAGGACCGGCGGCGCAACCCGGTGGGCGCGGTGTGCATCAGCGGGGCGGTCGAGCGGGTCTGCGAGGACGGCTTCGTGAAGCCCTCACTGGTGGCCTCGGTGCGCAGCGCGGCGCGGGCGATCTCCCGCGACCTGGGCGCCGGGCGGTTCTGAGCACATCCACGGACGGCCCGCCGAGGGCCGTCGATTCGTCACGCTGAGGCGCGGACGGGCGGGAGCCCTGTCCGCGCCTCTGGCGTTTTGTCCCGTTTCGGGGCGCTCCGCTCGGTAACGTCGACGGACCTGCCGAGGCGAGGGTCACAGCTGCGTAACCCTGCCTTGACGTGGGGGCGACCTGGGGAGGAAGCTTCCGCATGACGGTCGACATTGTCGAACGATGGCCGGAGAGATCGCTCCCACAGTGCGCTCATCCGCACAGCGATCGACCGGCCGCCTGCCCCCACTTACCCTCCGGGCCATATGGACAAGGGAGTCTTTGTGTCCGCGTTCTCCAACGGCGACGTCTTCGTCGGCGAAACCCTCGGCACCGCCGCCCTGATACTCCTCGGCGGTGGCGTCTGCGCCGCCGTGACCCTCAAGAAGTCGAAGGCCGTCAACGCCGGCTGGCTGGCGATCACCTTCGGCTGGGGATTCGCGGTCCTCATCGCCGCCTACATGTCGGCTCCGAAGTCCGGCGCCCACCTGAACCCCGCCGTCACCATCGCGCTCGCGGTGAAGAGCGGCGAGTGGAGCCAGGTGCCGCTCTACCTCGGCTCCCAGCTGCTCGGCGCGATCATCGGCGCCGTACTCGTCTGGGCCACCTACCTGGGCCAGTTCAACGCGAACGAGGAGCCCACCCTCGGCATCTTCTCGACCGGCCCCGAGATCCGGAACCCGATCCAGAACGTGCTCACCGAGGTCATCGGCACCTTCGTGCTCTGCTTCGCGATCCTCACCATCGGCACCAACTCCGGCCTCTCCCAGTCCGGCACCGGCACCCTGATGGTCGCCTTCACCGTCGTCGGCATCGGCCTCTCGCTGGGCGGCCCGACCGGCTACGCGATCAACCCGGCCCGTGACCTCGGCCCGCGCATCGCGCACGCCCTGCTGCCGATCCCGAAGAAGGGCGGCTCCGACTGGTCGTACGCCTGGGTCCCGGTCGTCGGCCCGATCCTGGGCGGCCTCGCGGCCGGCGGCGTCTACAACGCCATCTTCTAAAGGACGGGTTCGCCCCCGCCGTACACGGGGACTGACCGATACAACGCGCGTCAGGCCCACCCACCCCGTATCCCCCGAACCCGAGCCGAGGACCCTCCCCATGACCTCCACCGGTAACTACATCGCCGCGATCGACCAGGGCACCACCTCCAGCCGCTGCATCATCTTCGGCGCCGACGGCCGGATCGTCTCCGTCGACCAGCAGGAGCACCGGCAGATCTTCCCCCAGCCCGGCTATGTCGAGCACGACGCCGCCGAGATCTGGACCCGGGTGCAGTCGGTCGTCCGCGGCGCGCTGGAGAAGGCCGGCCTGACCAAGGACGACATCCGCGCGATCGGCATCACCAACCAGCGCGAGACCACCGTCCTGTGGGACAAGAACACCGGTGAGCCGGTGCACAACGCGCTGGTGTGGCAGGACACCCGCACCGAGGCGCTCTGCCGCGAGCTCGGCCGCAACGTCGGCCAGGACCGCTTCCGCCGCGAGACCGGCCTCCCGCTGGCCAGCTACTTCGCCGGGCCGAAGATCCGCTGGCTGCTGGACAACGTCGAGGGCCTGCGCGAGCGCGCCGAGGCCGGCGACATCCTGTTCGGCACCATGGACACCTGGGTCATCTGGAACCTCACCGGCGGTGTCAACGGCGGCAAGCACGTCACCGACGTCACCAACGCCAGCCGCACCATGCTGATGAACCTGAACACGCTGGCGTGGGACGAGAAGATCGCCGACTCGATGGGCGTGCCGATGGCCGTCCTGCCGGAGATCCGCTCCTCCGCCGAGGTCTACGGCGAGGCCGTCGGCGACCTGGCCGGCGTCCCGGTCGCCGCCGCGCTCGGCGACCAGCAGGCCGCGCTGTTCGGCCAGACCTGCTTCGACGAGGGCGAGGCCAAGTCCACCTACGGCACCGGCACCTTCCTGCTGCTGAACACCGGCGAGAAGATCGTCAACTCGTACCACGGCCTGCTGACCACCGTCGGCTACCGGATCGGCGACCAGGCTCCGGTGTACGCCCTGGAAGGCTCGATCGCCGTCACCGGCTCGCTCGTCCAGTGGCTGCGCGACCAGCTCGGCATCATCTCCACCGCCGCCGAGATCGAGACCCTCGCCAACACCGTCGAGGACAACGGCGGCGCCTACTTCGTCCCGGCCTTCTCCGGCCTGTTCGCCCCGTACTGGCGCTCCGACGCCCGCGGTGTGATCGCCGGTCTGACCCGGTACGTCACCAAGGGCCACCTGGCCCGGGCCGTCCTGGAGGCCACCGCCTGGCAGACCCGCGAGGTCGTCGACGCCATGCAGAAGGACTCCGGGGTCGAGCTCACCGCCCTCAAGGTCGACGGCGGCATGACCAGTAACAACCTGCTCATGCAGAACATCGCCGACGTCCTGGACGCCCCGGTCGAGCGCCCGTACGTGGCCGAGACCACCGCCCTCGGCGCCGCCTACGCGGCCGGACTCGCCGTCGGCTTCTGGAACGACCTCGACACCCTGCGGGCCAACTGGCACCGCGCCGCCGAGTGGACCCCGCGCATGGACGAGGCCACCCGGGAGCGTGAGTACAAGAAGTGGCTCAAGGCCGTGGAGCGCACCATGGGCTGGGTGGAGGAGGAAGAGAACAACTGACCGACAAGCCGGTCGGGGCCCCGCGCCCCGACCGGCCGCACCGACTACCGCGCCGAGGACCGCGAGCAGCTCTGCAAGGCCCCCAACGACCCCGTCCGGAACCGCGGCGGCATCCTCCGCACCGCCCTAGCCTGGACCAGTCGCGTCCCCACCACAGACCG
>NZ_JBSHAP010000171.1:0-4028 GCF_053611565.1 Kitasatospora sp. NPDC054795 | reverse complement strand
TCCGCTCCCCAACCCGCGCGCGCGGGGCCGCCCCAGCAGCGCGAACACCACCCCGTGCCCCCGGGGTGGTCGGGCCGGGGGGGGCGGGCCCCCCGGGGGGGCCCCCCGCCCCCCCCCGCGCCGCCCGCTGTTCCGGCAACGGGTGTCACCGGCTTCAACCGGCCCGCCGCACCGGGCCGACCGGCCTCTCCCGCAGAGGCCGCACCGCACACGAGAGGAGTAACGGCGCCGCCCGACCCGCGCGCGCCGTACACAACCACCATGGCAACCATTCCGACCCTGGGCGCCGAGCGCACCGCCGGCCGCACCGCCTCCCGCGCCGAGACCCGCGAGCTGCTCGGCAAGGCCACCTACGACCTGCTGGTGATCGGGGGCGGCATCCTCGGCACGGCCGTCGCCTGGACCGCGTCCCAGGCCGGCCTCAAGGTCGCCATGGTCGACGCCGGCGACTTCGCCGGCGCCACCTCCAGCGCCTCCTCCAAGCTCGTCCACGGCGGTCTGCGCTACCTGCAGACCGGCGCGGTCAAGCTGGTCGCGGAGAACCACAAGGAGCGCCGCGCGCTCTCCACCGACGTGGCCCCGCACCTGGTCAACCCGCTGACCTTCTTCGTGCCGGTCTACAAGGGCGGCCCGCACGGCGCCGCCAAGCTCGGCGCCGGCGTCTTCCTGTACTCCGCGCTGTCCGCCTTCCGCGACGGCATGGGCCGGGTCTCCACCGCCGCCCACGCCGCCCAGCAGGTGCCCGCGCTGCGCACCGAGGGCCTGCGCTCGGTGGCCGTCTACGGCGACCACCAGATGAACGACTCGCGCGTCGCCGTGATGACCGTGCGCGCCGCCGTCGACGCCGGCGCCGTGGTGCTCAACCACGCCGAGGTCACCGGCCTGCGCTTCACCGGCGGCCGGGTCACCGGCGCCGACCTCCGCGACCGCCTGGACGGCAGCGAGTTCGGCATCGACGCCCGCCTGGTGCTGAACGCCACCGGCCCGTGGGTGGACCACCTGCGCACGATGGAGGACGCCGGCGCCGCGCCGTCGATCCGCCTCTCCAAGGGCGCCCACGTGGTCGTCAAGCGCCGCTCGCCGTGGCGCGCCGCGCTGACCATCCCGATCGACAAGTACCGCGTCTCCTTCGCCATCCCGTGGGAGGACCACGTCCTCCTCGGCACCACCGACGAGGAGTACACCGGCGACCCGAAGGACGTCCGGGCCACCGAGGCGGACATCGACCAGATCATGGGCGAGGCCGCGCACGCGATCCGCGACGAGCACCTCGACCGCGACCTGATCACCTACTCCTTCGCCGGCCTGCGGGTGCTGCCGGGCGGCCCGGGCGACACCGCCGCCGCCAAGCGCGAGACCGTCGTCACCGAGGGCCGCGGCGGCATGCTGTCGGTCTCCGGCGGCAAGTGGACCACCTACCGGCACATCGGCCGCGCCGTCCTGGAGAAGCTGGCCCACGTGCCCGGCACCAGCCTCGGCGAGGACATGTCCCCGATCGCCCCGACCGTCCCGCTGCCGGGCGTCGGCGCGCCGAACGCGGTGGCGCACCGCCTGCTGATCGACCGTGAGCCGGGCTCGCGGATGGAGCCGCTGGTGGCCAAGCACCTGGCCAGCCACTATGGCACGCTGTCCTTCGACATCGCCCGCATGATCGACGAGAACCCGGAGCTCGGCCGGCCGATCCACGAGGACGGTCCGGACGTCTGGGCGCAGGTCGCGTACGCGGCGGACAACGAGTGGGCGTACACCTCGGACGACGTGCTGCGCCGCCGCACCACGATGACGGTGCGCGGGCTGGACACGCCGGAGATCAAGGCCGAGGTCGAGGCCTTCCTCGCGAAGCGCGGAAACAAGTAGGCACGGCCTCGCGAAGCGCGGAAACAAGTAGGCACAGCAGGGCGGTCACGGCCTCGCGGAGCGCGCGAAGCAGGTCGAGGCCTTCACGGCGGGCGGGCGTCCGGGGTTTCCCCGGGCGCCCGCCCGCCGTTTCGCCGTCAGACCGGGACGCCGGCCTTGACCACCCGCTTCGGGTGGAGGTCGGGGCGGGTGAGCACGGCGAGGTCGGCGAGCGGGTCGCCGTCCAGGACGAGCAGGTCGGCGTGGGCGCCCGGGGCGAGGGTGCCGATCTCCCCCTCCAGGCCGAGCAGCCGGGCCGCCGTGGTGGTCGCCGAGCGCAGCACGTCCGCGACCGGCTGGACCTGGGCGCGCAGGGTGAACTCCTCCAGCTGGGCCGGGTGCAGCGGGCCGAGCAGGTCGCTGCCGTAGACGAGGTTGACGCCCGCGCGGTGGGCGCGCTCCAGCGCCTCCAGGCCCCGGTCGCGGACCTCGGCGAGCTTGCCCAGGGAGGCGGGCGGCAGGCCGGAGGCGGCGCCGGCCCGGGCGGTCTGCTCGTAGGCGACCAGGGTGGGCACCAGGAAGGCGTCCTTCTCCAGCAGCAGGGCGACCGTGCCGTCGTCCAGCAGGTTCCCGTGCTCGACGCAGCGCACGCCGGCCCGCAGGGCGCGGTCGATCGCCCGCGGGTGGTAGGCGTGCACGGTGACGTAGCGGTTGTGGTTCTCGGCCTCCTCGACGGCCGCGCGGATCTCGTCCTCGCTGTACTGGACGGCGCCGATCTCGTCGTGCGGGGACGCGACGCCGCCGGAGAGCAGCACCTTGAGGTGGCGGGCGCCCTTGCGGAACTCGTCCCGGGCGGCGGCCCGCACCGCGTCCACGCCGTCGGCGATCCGGCCGAAGTGCGGGCGGGACTCGCAGCAGGGCAGGGAGTCGTCGCCGAGCGGGCGCAGGTCGCCGTGGCCGCCGGTCTGGGAGAGCGCCTTGCCGCCGTGCAGCAGCCGCGGGCCGGGCACCAGGCCCTCGGCGAGGGCGCGGGCCATCCCGTGGTCGGC
Organism: Kitasatospora sp. NPDC054795; assembly: GCF_053611565.1. Lineage (NCBI taxonomy): Bacteria > Bacillati > Actinomycetota > Actinomycetes > Kitasatosporales > Streptomycetaceae > Kitasatospora > Kitasatospora sp. NPDC054795. Next base: position 1,143 of record NZ_JBSHAP010000171.1, on the reverse strand, counting down.
GCCGCCGACGTCGCGGACGGTGGTGAAGCCGCGGCGCAGCATGCGCTCGGCCTCGGCGAGGGCGCGCACGGTGGCGTAGCCGGGGGTCCAGCTGGTGAAGTCGTGCAGGTCGAGCGAGGTCACCAGCAGGTGGACGTGGGCGTCGATCAGGCCGGGCAGGACGGTGCCGCCGGCCGCGTCGAGGACCCGGACGTCCTCGGCGGCGGCGGGCGGGCGGCCGGTGCCGGTGGCCGCGATCCGGCCGTCGGCGGCCTCCAGCCAGCCGAGGTCGGTGCGGGTGCCGTCCTCGGGGTGGAGCAGGTGCGCGTTGGTGATCAGCAGGCGGCTCATGCGCCCACCTCGCCGCGCTCGGCGGGGGCACTCGCCCACGCGCACTTCTTGGCGGTTCGTTCGCTTCGCTCGCTCACGATGATGGCCCTCGTTTCAGTACGGCTCGTATTGAATGCGACTCGTACTGAATACACCATGTATCGTGCTGCTGTGAACCCGCCCCCCGCCGATACCGCCCCCCGACCACCCCGACGCCGCATCCACACCCGGGCCCGGCTGCTCGCCGCCGCGCGCGAGCTGTTCCTCTCCGTCGGCTTCGCCCGGACGAGCATCGAGGACGTCTGCACCGCCGCCGGCTACACCCGCGGTGCCTTCTACTCGAACTTCGGCGGCAAGGAGGAGCTGCTGCTGGCGCTCTTCGACGACCAGGCCGCTCAGCGGATGGCCGAACTGGCCGAACTGGCCGCCGCCTGCGAGGCGCTGGCGCCCCGGGAGCGGGCGCAGCGGCTGGTCGAGGCGCTGCTGCGGGTCGAGCCGACGGAGTCCGGGTGGATCCTGCTGTTCCTGGAGTTCCGGCTGGTCGCGGCCCGGACGGCGGCGCTGGCCGAGCAGGTCGCCGCGCACGACCGGGCGGTCGCGCGGGCACTGGCCGAGGTCCTGGAGCGGGCCCTGCCGGAGCTGGTGCCCCCGGGCGCGAGCGCCGACCAGGCCGCGACGGTGGTCCTGGCGGCGCGGGAGGGACTGCTGGCGCGGACGGCGGCGGGCGGCGCGGTCGCGGAGGACCTGCTGACGGCGACGGCGGCGGTGCTGTCGGGGCTGCTGGACGGGTCGGACTGAGGAAACGCCGAGGGGCGGCACCCGTACGGTCACGGG
>NZ_JBSHAP010000170.1:0-15600 GCF_053611565.1 Kitasatospora sp. NPDC054795 | reverse complement strand
GTTCTCGTCGAACCGCCCCGGGGGCTCCGGTGCGTCGTCGGGCGACTGTCGTCGGCCGAGCGGCATCAGGTGGACAGCACCGGTCAGAACAGGACCTTCTCGTTGTTCGGCTGCAGCGTGCCGGTGGTCACCCCGGCGGCCGAGACCAGCAGCTGGCCGGCCGGCTTGCCGTCGGTGCCGAGCACCTCGGCGGTGACCGGCGTGGTCTCGTCCGGCGCGGTGATCTGGAGGCCGGTGAGCGCGTGGCAGGTCGCGTCCGACTTGTCGCAGGCACTCCACTTGAGGCCCGCGTAGCCGGACTTGTTGGGCTTCAGGGTGACCAGCACCGCCGGCCCGGGGTGGGCCTCGCGGTTGGCCGACAGCGCGTCCGCGCTGTTGTCCGCCTTCAGGCCGCCGAAGCCCGGGTACCCGTACAGGGTGCAGTTGTGGTCGCTCTTGTTCTTGATCGTCAGCATGGCCGAGCCCGCGCCCTTGAGCTGCACGGTGGCGGTGATCTCGTCGCTCTTGCACCGCGAACCGGCCGCCTGGCCGGCCATCGGGTCGCCGGGGACGGTGGCCCCGGCGGCGCTCGCCTTCGGGTCGCCCGGCTTGTCGTCGGTGTACTTCACGTCGTCGCACGCGGTCAGCAGGACGGTCGCCGCGAGGGCGGCGACACCGGCGGCGACTAACCTGGCAGGCCTGCGAACGGTCATGGTCCCCCCAAGGGTGAGTAATGGCATGGGTCTGTCACCCTAAGTACGAAGGCCGTGGCAGAACGGTTCCATTGAGGCTGCAGTTTGTCAGAGCTGACCGTTTTCTTCCTTTTCCTGACCGGATTCGGCCGCTACTGGCGCGAACCGGCGCCGCCCACACGACACCGCCCCGCCCGGCGGGTGCCGGACGGGGCGGTACGGGTGGAGGAGGACCGGATCAGGCGGCCGGCTTCGCGGCCACCGGCCGGGCGGGCTTCCCGCTCTTCCCGCCGCCGAGGACGTTGAAGAACACGGCCAGGGTCGGGACCAGGTAGAGCAGCCAGATCACCAGCTGGAGCACCGTCGGGTCCGGCTGGAAGTTGAAGACGCCCTTCAGCAGGGTGCCGTACCAGCTGTCCTTGGGGATGGTGCTGGAGATGTCGAAGGCCGTGCTCTGCAGACCGGGCAGCCAGCCGGCCTCCTGGAGGTCGTGCACACCGTAGGCGAGGACGCCGGCCGCGACCACGACCAGCATCGCGCCGGTCCAGGTGAAGAACTTGGCCAGGTTGATCTTCAGCGCGCCCCGGTAGAACAGCCAGCCGAGCAGCACCGAGGTGAGCAGGCCGAGCGCGGCGCCGATCAGCGGGTTCCAGCCGTCGCCGGTGGCCTGGACCGCGGTCCAGATGAACAGCGAGGTCTCCAGGCCCTCGCGGCCGACGGCCAGGAAGGCGGTGACCACCAGGGCCGTGGTGCCCATCGCGATCGCCGCGTCCAGCTTGCCGTGCAGCTCGGTCTTCAGGTGCCGGGCGGTGCGCCGCATCCAGAACACCATCCAGGTCACCAGGCCGACCGAGATGATCGACAGCGAGCCGCCGAGCGCCTCCTGGGCCTCGAAGGTGAGCTGCGAGGAGCCGAACTGCAGCAGCGCGCCGAAGGCCATGGAGAGCGCCACGGCCGAGCCGACGCCGATCCACACCGGCGGCAGCCGGTCCTTGCGGCCGGTCTTGACCAGATAGGCGATCAGGATGCAGACGACCAGGCTGGCTTCGAGGCCTTCGCGCAGGCCGATCAGGTAGTTGCCGAACACGCGGGCTCCTGGGGGGGTGTAGAGGTGGTACCGGGGGCGGGTGAGGTCAGCCGAAGAGGGCCTGGCCCCACCACTCCCCCGGCTTGCGCACGCCCGCCGGGCAGGCGAAGTGGGCGGAGCCGACGTGCTGGATGTACTCGTTGAGCTTGTCGCTCGCCGCGAGGCGGGTCTGCAGCGGAACGAAGGCCTTGCGGGTGTCGCGCTGGTACGCGAGGAAGAACAGCCCGGCGTCCAGGCGGCCGAGGCCGTCGGTGCCGTCGGTGAAGGAGAAGCCGCGGCGCAGGATCATCAGGCCGTCGTTGGCGTCCGGGTGGGCGAGCGCGACGTGCGAGGTCGCGGGCATCGCCTTGAGGTCCGGCGCGTCGTGCTCCCTGCCCTTGCCGTACGGGGCGCCCTCGCCCTTGGTGCGGCCGAAGGTGTCCTCCTGGTCCTTGAGCGAGGCGCGGTCCCAGGTCTCGATGTGCATCCGGATCCGCCGGGCAACCAGGTAGGAGCCGCCGGTCATCCACTCCGGGCCGTCGCCGGGCGCGGCCCAGACGTGGTCGGCCAGCTTCCCGGTGTCGGTGCCCGCGATGTTGTGGGTGCCGTCCTTGAACCCCATCAGGTTGCGCGGGGTCTGCTCGTCCAGGGTGGTCGAGGAGGTCTTGCCGAAGCCCAGCTGCGACCAGCGGATGTTGACGGTGCCCATGCCGATCCGGGCCAGGTTGCGGATCGCGTGCACGGCGACCTGCGGGTCGTCGGCGCAGGCCTGGACGCAGAGGTCGCCGCCGCTGCGGGCCGGGTCGAGCTTGTCGCCCTTGAAGTTCGGCAGGTCGATCAGGGCCTCGGGGCGCTTGGCCCGGAGGCCGAAGCGGTCCACGCCGTCCTTCTCGAACAGGCTCGGGCCGAAGCCGATGGTCAGGGTGAGCCGGGAGGCGGGCAGGCCGAGGGCCTCGCCGGTGTCGTCCGGCGGCGCCTCCGGCGAGCCGGGCACCGCGCCGGTGCCGACCTCGCGGCCGCCGGTCATCGCGGCGGCCGCCTTGGTCCACTCCTTGAGCAGCTTGACCAGGGACTCCCGGGTGGCCTTCTCGGAGACGTCGAAGGCGGCGAAGTGCAGCCGGTCCTGGACCGGGGTGGAGATGCCCGCCTGGTGCTCGCCGTAGAACGGCAGCTCGGCGCCGACCGGGGCGGCGACCGGGACGGCGTCGTCCTGCCGGGTGGCGGCCGCCACCGAGCCGACGGCGGCGGCGCCGAGCGCGACGCCCGCGCCGGCCCATCCGATGACGGCGCGTCGGCTGACCGCGCTCCTGGTGCCGGCGGCGTCGGCGGTGGCCGGCGTCCCGTTCTGCTGCTCGTTCTCCGCGTCCATCGGCGGGCGGGCCCTTCTGCTGTGCTGGACTGTGCGCTGACCCGCGCAGGCCGTGGGCCCGGATCGCGGGCCGCCACGGCGTCGGCGGGGTACTTCGGGTGGGGTGGCCGGTTACTTGACGACCACGGCGGCGGCCAGCTTCGACAGCGGCTCGCCCAGCGAGTTGACCGCGTCGGAGAAGGCCTTGCGCTCGGTCTCGGTGACCTTGTCGTAGGAGGTGAAGGTGCCGTCGGCCTGCTTGTACTTGGCCAGCAGGGCGTTGATGGCGGCGAACTCGGAGTCCAGCGTCTTCGCGAGCTCCGCGTCCTTCTCGGAGGCGACCGGCTTCAGCAGCTCGTAGGCCTTCTGCGCGCCCTCGACGTTGGCCTGGAAGTCGGCCAGGTCGGTGTGGCTGTAGCGGTCCTCCTCACCGGTGATCTTGTTGGTGGCGACCTCGTCCAGCAGCTCCTTGGCGCCGTTGGCCATGCTGGTCGCGGTGATCTCGGCCTCGGGGATCTTCTTCTGCCAGTCCTTGAGGTCGGCGACCAGCTGGTCGGCGAGCTTCTTCTCGTCGTCGCCGATCTTCGCGTCGGCCCAGAGCGACTTCTCCAGCTTGTGCCAGCCGGTCCACTCCTGGCCCTGCTCCAGCTTGTCCTCGCGGGTGTCGGTCTTCGGGTCGACGTCACCGAAGCTCTCGGCGACCGGCTCGGTGCGCTCCCAGCCGGTGCGCGAGGGCGCGTACAGCGACTTGGCCTTCTCCAGGTCGCCGGACTTGATCGCGGCGGCGAAGGCCTCGACGGCCGGGATGGTGGCGTCGGCCTGCTCCTGGGCGTAGGTGCGGTAGGCGGTGACGGCGGCGGCCAGGCGCGGGTCGGCCGGCGCGGCGCTGCCGCCCTCGCCGGTGACGGTGATCTTCTGGCGGATGCCGTCGCCGACCATGCCGGGCTTGCAGGCGATCTCGTACGAGCCGGCCTTGATCTCGGCGTTGATGCTGGCCTTGGTGCCGGGGCCGATGTTCTCGCGCTCCGTGACGATCTTGTCGCCGTCGCCGTAGACGTAGACCTCGGTGGTCTTGGAGCCCTTGTTGCTGATGTCCAGCACGACGTGGCCGGCCGGGAAGGTCGTCCTGGAGACCTCGCACGCGGTGTCGGTCGCGTTCACCGTGACCGCGCCGGAGGAGGCCGCCTTGTCGTCCTTCTTGGACGCGCAGCCGGCCAGGGTTGCGGTCGCCACGGCGAGGGTGAGCAGCGCGGCTGCGGTGGAACGACGACGGGCGGACATGCGGGCTCCAACGGAAAAGGGCATGGGTGTGCCATGGCAGTGCGGGCGGCTGGGGGCCAGCCGACCATCATTAGCTAAGGCATACCTTACGTAAAGACGATTTTTCGTCTACACCCACCCCCTGAACCGTTACCTTCCCGGTGTCCGGCGGGCAGCCGCCCGGGCCGTCCAGCGGCCCTCGTGGCGGCTGATCCTGATCGGGTGCCCGAAGGTCTCGCTGATCAGCTCCGTCGTCATCACCTCCGCCACCGGCCCGGCCGCGACGCACTCGCCGCCGCGCAGCAGCAGGGCGTGGGTGGTGCTCTCCGGCAGCTCCTCCAGATGGTGGGTGACCAGCACGCTGGCCAGCTCCGGATGCTGGTGGCGCAGCAGGTCCAGACTGTCCAGCAGCAGTTCGCGGGCGGTCAGGTCCAGCCCGGTGGCGGGCTCGTCGAGCAGCAGCAGCCGGGGGCTGGGCATCAGCGCACGGGCGATCAGCGCCCGGCCGCGCTCGCCCTGGGACAGCGTGGTCCACGCGGCGTCGGCCATCGCGCGCATCCCGAGCGTGTCGATCAGCCGCTCGGCCCGCTCCAGCGCCTCCGGGGCCGGCTTGCGGTGGAACTCCGGCTCGATGGTGTTGGTGTGCCCGGTGAGCACCACCTCGCGCACGGTCAGCGGCGAACGCAGCGGGTGGCGCGGGTTGACGTGCCCGAGGTGGGCGCGCAGCTCGCGCACGTCCACCCGGCCGAGCCGGCGCCCGAGCACGTCCACCTCGCCGCGGGTGGGGTGGGAGACCGCGCCGAGCAGCGCGAGCAGGGTGGACTTGCCCGCGCCGTTCGGACCGAGCAGCGCCCAGTGCTCGCCCGGCCGGATCTCCAGGGTGATCCCGCGCAGCAGGTGGCGGCCGTCGCGCACGACGTCCACGTCCCGGGTGCGCAGCAGCGGCCCGGCGTAGTCGGGGGCGGATGAATTCATGGGACTCCGATCGCGGCGCCGGGCAGGGTGCGGGCGGGGCGCCGCACCGGACGGGCCGGCGCCGTCCGTCCGCGTGCAGAGTACAACCGTCGGCCCCGGCCGGGCCCGGACGTCCGAGGGGTGGACGCGCCAGAACCCTGTTGCCCGGAGGGAGTTGGGAGGAGGATCGTGCCTCCGAGGGGATGCGGGGACGAGGGGGCGAGGATGACCGGGGAGCGGGTCGACACCCTGCACGCGCTGGTCGAACGGCAGGCCCGGCTGGCGCCGGAGGCGGTGGCCGTGCGCTGCGGCGAGCGGGAGCTGAGCTACGGGGAGCTGGACGCGCGGGCCGGGCGGCTGGCCGCGGTGCTGGCGGAACGGGGCCTGGCCCCGGGCGGCCGGGCGGCGGTCGCGCTCGGCCGGGGCACCGAGGTGTATGTGGCGCTGCTGGCCGTGCTGAAGGCGGGCGCGGCGTTCGTGCCGCTGGAACCGGCCGCGCCGGACGCACTGCTGCGGCACGTGCTCGCGGACGCCGCGCCGGACCTGGTGGTCACCGAGGAGTGCCACCGGGTACGGCTGGCGGACGCGGGCAGGGCCCGGCTGGTCTGCGTCGATACGGAGACACCCACCACGGAGACACCCACGACGGAGACACCCGCGACGGCGCCGTTCGCGCCGCCCGAGACCGGCCCCGGGGACCTCGCCTGCGTCTTCTACACCTCCGGTTCCACCGGCCTGCCCGTCGGCGCGCTGGTCGAGCACCGCAACCTGCTGGCCGCGTACGAGGGCTGGCGCGAGGTGTACGGGCTGACCGCCGAGGACCGGATCCTGCAGACGGCGAGCCTGGAGTTCGACGTCTTCACCGCCGACTGGGTGCGTGCGCTCTGCACCGGCGCCACCCTGGTGGTCACCCCGTTCAACCTCACCCTGGACCGCGCCGCCGACCTCGGGGCGCTGCCCGCCCTGGTGGCCGCGGAGCGGATCACCGTCCTGGAGCTGAACGTCCGCACCGCCCGCCGCCTGACCACCCTGCTGGCCGCGACCGGCACCGGGCTGCCCGGGGTGCGGCTGCTCACCGTCGGCGCCGAGAAATGGTACCTGGACGAGCAGTTGGGCCTGCAACGCCTGCTCGGCGCGGGCACCCGGGTGCTGAACGTCTACGGGCTGGCCGAGGCCACCGTGGACAGCACCTACTTCGACGCGCAGGGCACCGCCGCCGCCGAGGGCGCCGAACGGGTCTCGCTGGTCGGCCGGCCCTTTCCCGGCAGCCGGGTGTACGTGCTCGGCCCGAACCGCACCCCCGCCAAGCAGGGCATGACGGGCGAGATCGCGATCGCCGGCGCCGGCCTGACCCGCGGCTACCTCAACCGGCCCACGGACACCGCCCGTCGCTTCATCCGGGCGGACTTCGACCCGGACGGCCGGGTGCTGCTGACCGGCGACCTCGGGGTGCTGCGGGCGGACGGCGTGCTGGAGTTCACCGCCCGGGCCGCGACCGTGATCGGACCGCTCGGCACGAGACGGCCGACAAGCGTGCTGGCGCGGGTCCGGGCGGCGGTCCGCGCGGAGGGCGTGCTGCGCGGGCACCCGGCGGTGCGGGAGGCGGCCGTCGTCGAGGTGGAGACGGTGCCGGGGAAACCGCAGCTGGTCGGCTACGCGGTGACCGAGCCGGGTACGGACGGCGCCGACGGCTGGTCGCTCTCCCAGTACGTGAGGACCGCGCTCAGGGGCCAGTCGGTGCCCGCCGCCGTCATCCCGGTTCCCGAGCTGCCGCGCACCCGGGCCGGCAAGCTGAACCGCGCGGCCCTGCCGCTGCCGGCCCCGCCGGGACACGCCGCCCGGCGCTCCGTCAAGGCCGGTGGCGGCCGGAGCGGCGGCAAGACCGGGGGCGGCGGCCGGAGCGGCGGCAAGGCGGGCGGCGGTTCCGGGAACTCGGACTTCGGGAGCGGCTGCGGCGCGGTCTTCTGCGTGCTGATCTTCGCCGCGGGCGCGTGGGCGATGACCGATGTGCTCTTCCCCGGCTCGACCGATCTCACCGGCGTCCCCTCCCCGTACAGCGGCTGGTTCCGGCTGCTCTATCTGTGCGAGAACCTGGCGTTCGGCGCCGGGCTCGTCTGGTTCGGTGCCGGCTTCGAGGCCGTCCTGCGGCAGGGCAGGCCGGTCCGGCTCTCGGCGCTGGCCCACCTGGCGATCACCTGGCTGCTGGTCAACTGGTGGCCGCAGGACAATCTGTACCGGCTCACCAAGGCCACGGACTGGCTGCGCGAGACCGTGATGGTGTTCACGTTCAACGTCCCGCTGATGCTCGCGGCGCTGGTGCTGATCCGGTTCATGCTCTGGCAGCCTCCGGTCGGAGGGGGCGAAAAGTCCGAATCCGGAGGGGCCGAAAGGAAGGGCCGGCATCTCTGAGCGCCTCGAACATCACCTGAGCGCCTCGAACATCCCGGTCAGCCCCTGGTTCGCGGCCTCGACCAGCGCCTCGGCCGCCTCCAGCGCCTCGGCGTCCGGCCCGGCGAGGGCGAGGCCCACGGTGGGCTCCGGGTCGTGGCAGGCGGTCGGGATCAACGGCAGCAGGGTGACGCCGAGCCGGGCGCAGCGCGGGCGCAGCCGTTCCAGGTGGTCGTGCAGCGCGGCCGGGGCGAGCCGGGCGCCGAGCGGCATCCCGTCCAGGGTGCGCACCAGGTGGCCGGGGCCGCGCACCCGGTCGAGGCGGGCGGCCAGCACGAAGGCGACGGCCGGGCCGGTGAGCCGCAGGTTGATCTCGGTGGGGGCGAGCCGGCGCTCCCGGTCGGTGACGAAGTCGACGTCGTACCAGCCGCGGTAGCCCTCGGCGGCCAGCCGCTCCCCCACCGCCAGGGCGAACCGGCGGGCGGTGTCGGCGGCGGCGCGCGGCACCGTGCCGGGGCCGACGGTGACGCCCTGGTAGCGGGTGCCGGCCACGTCCATGGCCCCGGCGCCGACCGGGTGGACGGTGCCGTCCGGGCCGACCAGGGCGTCGTAGGTGAGGTCGCGCAGCCGGGCGGCCGGGCCCGGGTCGACGTACTCCTCCAGCAGCAACCCGCCGTCAGGGGGCAGGACTTCGGTACGCACCAGGTGCCGCAGCAGCGCCCTGCCGCCGCCCGCCGCGAACAGTTCGGCGGGCTCCACCACCACGGTGCCGTAGCCGCCGACGCCGTACGGGCTCTTCAGCACCGTGGTCAGCCCCCGCACGGCGCGGGCGGTCAGCCGGCGGGCCGCCCGGCGCCGGCCCTCCGGGCGCTCCTGGCGCGGAAGCCGGATGCCGGGGTGCTCGGGGGCGAGGGCGGCGAACAGGTCGTGCGCGGCGGCCTTGGACTCGTAGCGGCGGACGGCGGCCAGCTCGGGCCCCTCGCCCTGCGCGGCCGTCCGCCCCCAACTCACCACCGGGCTGCCGGAGTCGGCGATCCGTGCCGCCAGGGCGGGGCGGTCGGCGAGGGCCTCGGCCATCGTCCGCTCCGGCGCCACGCCGCTGTGCACCTCGACCGGGCCCCAGGCCAACTCCCGGGCCAGCCAGTCGGTCCACTCGGGGGCGACCTCGGCGGGCAGGACCAGCAGGGCCGGTTCGGGGCTGTAGCAGACGGCCAGGCAGGCGTAGTGGTGCGCCTGCCGCAGCCGGCGCAGACGCTGGGCCTCGTCCGTGCCGGGTGCGAAGAACTGCGCGTTGAAGTCCGCCACGTCGCCCACGTGGACCGCCGCCCGGCCACCGGTCCAGGCCCCCACCCATCCGTCCATGGGGCGGAAGCCTAGGCCCCGGGGTCGGAGCGCCGACAGCCCCGCGTCGGTGGGGCGCGGGCCCGGGCCCTGGGGTCAGAGCGCCAACAGCCCCGCGTCGGTGGGGCGCAGGCCGCAGGCGTCGAGGTAGAAGGGACGCAGGTGGGGCTCGTAGTCGACGTGCAGCCAGGTACAGCCGGCCGCGCGGGCGCCGTCGGCGGCCTCGGCGACCAGCCGGGTGGCGATGCCCTGCCGCTGGGCGTCCGGGGCGACCACGGTGTCGAGCAGGAAGGCGTGGGCGCCGCCGTCCCAGGCCAGGTTGACGAAGCCGACCAGGGCGTCGTCGGCGGTGCGCCGGGCGGTGACCCAGCCGAGGCTGTGCCGTTCCAGGCGGCCGATCCGGTCGCCCGGTTCCCCGGGGTGGCCGAAGCCTTCGGCGTGCAGGGTGTCGAGTTCGGGGTCGGTGAGCGGGCCGCGCCACAGGTAGTCGATCGTCACGACGGCACTGTAGAGCCATTGTTAAGTTTTGATCATTTTTTATCGACGAAGGACACGACTTGGCAAAGTTATGACCTTCCCTCTAGCTGAATCTGACTGACCCCGGTCAATCTCTGACGCAGCTCCTTTCCCTGCACAGCTACCCCCACTGGAGTCAGAGTGACCCCCACGCCTTCCTCCCGCCGTGCCCGCGTGGCCGGAGCCGTCGCGGTCGTCGCCGCCCTCGCCGGCGCCACCGTCCCGGCCGCCACGGCCTCCGCCGCCACCGCCCCGCGCGAGGCCGCGATATCCCAGGCCCGCGCCAACGTCACCCACAACGCGGGGGTGTTCGGCTTCGGCGCCGGCCAGGACCTCGTGCTCAAGGACGTCGTGCTGGACGCCGACGGCGCCTCGCACGTCCGCTTCGACCGCACCTTCCAGGGCCTGCCGGTGGTCGGCGGCGACCTGGTCGTCCACCAGGACGCCAAGGGCAGGCTCAAGGACTCCTCCCGCGCGGCCGCCCACGACGCCGCCGTGAAGTCGACCGTCCCGAAGGTGACCGCGCAGTCCGGCGCGGCCGGCGCGCTCGCCGCCGCCCCCGGCGTCCAGGACGCCGTCAGCACCCCCGAGCTGGTCGTCTGGGCCGCCGACGGAACGCCCCGGCTGGCCTGGCGCACCACCGTCGCGGGCACCGGCGCGCACGGCGAGCCGGCCGGCAAGATCGTCGTCACCGACGCCACCACCGGCGAGCAGATCGAGTCCTACGACGCCGAGCACCAGGCGACCGGCACCGGGAACTCCGAGTACACCGGCAGGATCAGCATCGACACCACCGCAAAGACCGGCGGCGGCTACACCCTGACCGACCCGGTCCGCGGCCACGTCACCAAGGACGCCAACAACCTCTCCGCGAGCTCGCTCAAGGCCACCTCCGGCACCGCGTTCAACAGCACCACCAACGTCTGGGGCGACGGGAAGAAGTTCTCCACCGACCGCTCCACCGCCGCCGTCGACGCCCACGCCAACACCGCCTGGACGTACGACTACTACAAGAACGTCCACGGCCGCAGCGGCATCAAGAACGACGGCAAGGGCGCCACCGTCTTCGTCCACGTCGGCACCAACTGGGACAACGCCCAGTGGTCCGACAGCTGCTTCTGCATGATGACCGGCGACGGCAACGGCAGCAGCGACCCGGAGCAGGTCGACCTCGACACCATGGGCCACGAGATGACCCACGGCGTCACCAGCGCCACCGCCAACCTCCGCTACAGCGGCGAGTCCGGCGGCCTCAACGAGTCCACCAGCGACATCTTCGGCACCATGGTCGAGTGGTACGCCAACAACAGCGTCGACACCGGCGACTACCTGTTCAGCGACCAGTCCACCCCGCCGTGGCTGCGCCGCTTCGACAAGCCCTCGCTGGACGGCTCCTCGGCCGACTGCTGGAGCAGCAGCGTCGGCAAGCTCGACGTGCACTACTCCTCGGGCGTCGGCAACCACTGGTTCTACCTGGCCAGCGAGGGCAGCGGCAGCAAGACCATCAACGGCGTCACCTACAACAGCGCGACCTGCAACGGCTCCGCGGTGACCGGCATCGGCCACGACAAGATCGCCAAGATCTGGTACCGCGCGCTGACCGTCTACATGACCTCCACCACCAACTACAAGGGCGCCCGCGCCGCCTCCCTGAACGCGGCCCGCGACCTGTACGGCGCCTCCAGCACCGAGTACAACGCGGTCGCGGCGGCCTGGAGCGGGGTCAACGTCAGCTGATTGTCCAGTGGTTGAAGCCCACGTGGCAGTGGTCGTGGTGGGTGTCGTCGGTGAAGAATTGGTTGCCGGCGCCCGGGATCGCCACCGGCCCGCCCACGTTGTACGAACCGGCGGCGGCCGCGTCCCGCATGAAGGACTCGACCAGCTGCCGGGACGTACCCGGGTCGACCACGGGCAGCCCGTCGATCCGCCAGACGTCGAAGGCCCGGCCCAGCGGATGGTCGCTGGGCCGGGTCGTCCCGAAGACGTCCAGCGGGTGGCCGGTCCGCACCACGCTCACCGAGAGCGTGTACGGGCCGGCCAGCCGCAGCATCGCCTCCAGCACGCTGTCGTGCACGGTGCCGCTGCGCAGGTCGGCGGCGGCCTCGGGCGGCAGCTCGATCCGGGGCTCGGCCAGCACCCGGGCCACCGCGGGCGGAGGTGCGGCGGCCGCCGGGCCCGCCGCTCCCGGGTGCAGCTCGGTGACCGTCCAGCGCGGCTCGGCCCGGCTCAGCCGGACGTCCACCGTGGTGCCGCCCTCGGCCACCGAACCGTCCGGGCCGCGCGTCCACTGACGGCAGACCACGAGCACGCTCGCCGAGTCGTCGAGGATGCCGCCGTACTGGGCGACGATCACCTCCAGGCTCGCCTCGGCCGCCGCCGGGGCGAGCGGACCCGCGGCGTCGGCCAGCGCGGGCGGCAGGCCGAGCGCCGCCACCCGGGCACGGGCCGCCTCCGTGCCCTGCCCGCCGGGCGGCCAGGAGCCGAGCGCGGCGACCAGCTCGACGGCGCGGCGCTTGACGTCGGGCTGGATCTCGCCGGGGCCGGGCTGCCAGAGGGGCGGCCGGGGCAGCGGGGTCGGTGTGCGCGCGGGCGTTCCGGCACTGCTCGTGACGGCGGGCGTCGTGACGGCGGGCGTCGTGGCGGCCGGGCCGGTGGTCGCGGCCCGCGGCCTGCTCCCGCTCGTACACCCCGCCGCACCCAGCACCAGCGCCGCCGCGCCCGCCCGCAGCACCCCGCGCCGGCCCGCGGCCCCGCCGCCGTCTCCACCCGTCATGCCGTCAGTATGCGGCGGAGCACTCCCGGGCGCAGGAGGCGTCAGCCCAGCCGACGGATCGGTTCGCCCGCCAGGAAAGCCGCGATGTCCTCCACCGCCTCCTCGTAGTAGCGCCGGTAGTTGTCCTGCGACACGTACCCCAGGTGCGGGGTGGCCAGCAGCCGGGGAGCGGTGCGCATCGGGTGGTCGGCGGGCAGCGGTTCGATGTCGAAGACGTCGACGCCCGCGCCCGCGATCCGGCCGCCGGTGAGCGCGGTGAGCAGCGCGTCCTGGTCGACGATCGCCGCCCGGGAGGTGTTGACCAGATACGCCCCGGGCTTCATCAGGGCCAGCTCGGCCGCGCCGATCAGCCCCTGGGTGCCCTGGTTGAGGGCGAGGTGGATCGAGACGAAGTCGCTCTCGCTGAGCAGCTCCTCCTTGTCGGCCGCGCGCCGCACGCCCGCCCCGGCGGCCCGCTCGTCGGTCAGGTTCCGGCTCCAGGCCACCACGTCCATGCCGAACGCCAGGCCGACCCGGGCCACCCGGCCGCCGATCCGGCCGAGGCCGAGCAGCCCGAGCGTTCGGCCGTGCAGGTCGGCGCCGACGGTGCTCTGCCAGGGGCCGCCCTCGCGCAGCGCGGTGTTCTCCTGGACGATGCCGCGGGCCAGTCCGAGCAGCAGCGCCCACGTCAGCTCGACCGGCGGGGTGCCCGAGCCGGCGGTGCCGCAGACCGTCACCCCGTGCGCCTGCGCGGCCGCGAGGTCGATCGCCGTGTTGCGCATCCCGGAGGCGACCAGAAGCCGGAGCCGCGGCAGCCGGGCGAACAGCGAGGCCGGGAAGGGCACCCGCTCGCGCAGGGTGACCACGATGTCGAACCCGGCGAGCGCGGCGGCCAGCTCCTCCTCCGAGCCGAAGTGCTCGCGGAAGGCCGTCACCGAGACCCGGCCCGCCACCGGGGACCAGTCGGCGCTGCTGGTGGCGACGCCCTGGTAGTCGTCCAGGACGGCGCAGCTGAGGATCGGAGGCGTCATGCCCGCACTCTCGCAGAGGCCTCCGCCACCCGGCGCGGCGGGTCGGGCCCGGGGCGGCGGGTCCGGCCCAGGACGGCGGCGGTGCCGGACCGCCCTGCGGAGGGGGTACGTCGGCGCCGCCCGAGGAAACCAGCGGCGCCGGACAGCAGACCCTGTTCCGGGGTCTGCTGTCCGGCCGAAGGAAATTGCGGTCGCCGCTACCCGCTCAGCACTTCCCATTCCTGGCGGTCAATGTTGTGACACCTCCAGGACAGGACCTCCGTGTTGTAATCCAGGCAGTACTTGGTCCCGTCGTACAGAATGTAGAGCTTGACGATGCTCCCTGGACTGAGCGACCCCTCGACATGGAGGTCGGCATTGAGATTCCCACAATACCCCCCTTCGACCTCCGAGCCCTCCAGCGTATAGATGTTCAGGCAGGACTTGTAGTCCACGTTGTACAGGTCGACAAGATTGTTCCCCGGCCAGCGGAGTTCGAAGCGTTGATCCGAATATCCCACACAGGGGTAGACACCGACGTGCTTCCCGAAAGCCGCACGGAAGTACAGGCACTTGTCGTGGGCCACATTCCTCAGCCTGATGACCTGCCCCTGGTCCGCGTATGCGGTTCCAGGCGCAGTGGCCAGCGCCAGGCCGAGCGAAACAAGGGCGGCTGCTGCGATGCGGAGTTTGGCCTTGATGGCGACCTCCATTGCCGGCTCGCACGTCCTACCGCTTCGTCGAGGATCGCAGCGAGATATGCGAACCGCTCTGCGAGACGGGCCGTTCGGGTGGCATGCATTTCGGAGCCCTGTGCAGCGGTGAAGTCATCGTCGTGGGCGCTGAATTATTTCTGGCATCGTCGACGTCCGTGCAACCGCAGGGCTGATCAGAACCATGTATCCGGGTCGGCCAGAAAGAAGTTCGTCCCCGAATATTCGACAGCCGTCCGGCTGCCGCAGTTCCGGGGGCCGCAGGCCGTAGCCCTCCTCGGTTCGCACGATCCAGGAGGGCTCTCCGAGTTTCCACCTCAGCCGCGTCATCAGGAACGTCAGCTCATGGGGGTGGAACGGTGCGCTGTAGACCTTCCACATGATCGAGTACGCCTGGTGCACGCCCTCGCCCAGCTCGATCAGGCCGCGCAGCAACCTGACATTGGCACGGTCGAGCTGCACCTCGCGGCCGTCCACGGTGACGAGCCGGGTGTCCAGGTCGACGACGAGGCGACCGTCGAAGGCGGTCAGCGAGCCCTGCGGCTCCGGGACCGGGCCGAAGTGCCTGCGGACCCACTCCTCGGCGGCCCGGTCGTCCGCGGCCCGGTCGTTCGCCGGCCGGGCGCCCGCCGCGTTCTCCTGCTCCACGCCGGGCAGCCTAACCGGCGGCACCCGACGCCGACCAGGCCGCGGCCCAACCGGCCAGCTCCGCCGGGCGGTTGGTGATGATCCCGTCGACGCCCGCCGCCGTGAGGGCCTTCCAGCGGGCGGGCAGGTCGACCGTCCAGACGTTGACCGCCACCCCGGCGGTGTGCAGTTCCCCGACCGCGCCGGGGCGGGCGGAGAGCGCGTCGTCCGAGGGGTGGTAGGCGGCCAGGCCCAGGTCCCGGGCGGTGGCGACCGGGTCGGCGTCCAGGGTGGAGCGGAGCAGTGCGAGCGGCAGCTCGGGGGCCAGTTCGCGGGTGTGGCGCAGGGCGTCGACCTCGAAGCTCTGGACCATGACCCGGTCGGCCATGCCGTGGTCGCGCACCTCCCGGACGATCCGGGCGACCTCGTCACGGCTGTGCGGCCCCTTGATCTCCAGCAGCAGTCGGCCACCGCGGGTGCGCAGGTCCTCCAGCTGGGCGGCCAGGGTCGGCAGGCGGGTGCCCGCGTAGGCCGGGGCGAACCAGGAGCCGGCGTCCAGGGTGTCGAGCTGGGCGGCGGTCAGCTCGCGGATCCGGCCGGTGCCGTCGCTGGTGCGGTCCACGGTGTCGTCGTGCAGCACGTACGGGACGCCGTCCCTGCTGGGCTGGACGTCATTCTCGACCCACTCGGCGCCCGCCCGGCGGGCCACCTCGTCCGACACCAGAGTGTTCTCCGGCGCGGCGGAGGAGGCGCCGCGGTGCGCGTACACGGTCGGCGGTGCACCGGCCGGGCGGAGCCGGGTGTCTGCGGCGGGTGCGGCGGAGGCCGGGGCGGCGGCGGGTGCGGCGGCCGACCGCAGTGGTGCCCCGGCGAGCGCGACGGCGCCGACGGCGGCCCCGAGCAGCGCGGCGACGAGAACGGTCCGACGGCGCCGCTGCCGGGGGTGTCGGGGGT
>NZ_JBSHAP010000169.1:0-15751 GCF_053611565.1 Kitasatospora sp. NPDC054795 | reverse complement strand
GTCGGTCGCCCCCGGGAGCGCTTACGGGCCCCGGTGTCCGGGCCGCCGGGGCGCGCCGGTTCCTTCCGCCCCGTTCGGGGGGGGCCCGGCGCCGGTCAGGACCGGACGGCTGCGCCCACCCAGGCGCGGTTGCCGAGGAGGGTCTTGACGTCCGAGGCGAGCCCGTTGTCCGGGTTCACCCGGTATCCGAGCTCGTAGAGGGTGTCCTTGTCCCAGTTGGTGGTGCGCAGCCGGACCGGGACGTCGCCGGGGTGGGCCTGGAGGGCGAGCTTGAGTTCGGCGACCACCTGGGGGTTGATCCGGGCGGCCGGGACGGTGATGTGCACCGGCGGCTTGGTGCCGAGCTCGGCGGAGGAGACGTCGAGGGTGGTGATCTCCTGGCCGAAGACGCTCAGGGACCCGTCGCGTTCGTTGAGCCGGCCGCGGATCGAGATGACGTTGTCCTCGATCATCTGCTCGGCCATCAGGTTGTAGGTCGCGGGGAAGAACAGCACCTCGACGGAGCCGTCGCGGTCGGCGAGGGTGATGATGGCCCACGCGTTGCCGGCCTTGTTGATCCGCCGGTCGACGCCGGTGATCAGGCCGGAGAGGCGCACCTCGCCCTCGGAGCGGCCGGAGCCGAGGAGTTCGGCGATCGAGGTGTCGCGGCTCTGGGAGAGGATGTGCTCGGCGCCGTCGAGCGGGTGGCTGGAGACGTAGAGGCCGAGCATCTCGCGTTCCAGGGCGAGGAGTTGGCGGCGGGGCCATTCGTTCTCGGTGAGCTGGAAGTCCAGTCCGATGCCGGGGCCGTCGTTGCCGGTGTCGAGGGCGCCGAAGAGGTCGTCCTGGCCGATGGCCTGTTGCTTCTTCAGCCCGGTGACGGCGTCGATCGCGCTCTCGTGCACGGTGCTGAGCGATAGCCGGGTGTGGCCGAGGGAGTCGAAGGCGCCCGCCTTGACGAGGGAGTCGACGGTGCGCTTGTTGCACACCACCAGTTCGACCTTGTCCAGGAAGTCGGCGAAGGAGGTGTACTTGCCCTGCTCGCCGCGGGTGCGCACCAGGGACTCGATCACGGGTACGCCGACGTTGCGCACGGCCTTGAGGCCGAACCGGACGTCGCTGCCGACGGCGGTGAAGTCGACCACGGACTCGTTGACGTCGGGGGAGAGGATCTTGATGCCCATCTGCCGGCACTCGGCCAGGTAGACCGCCATCTTGTCCTTGTCATCGGCGACCGAGGTGAGCAGCGCGGCCATGTACTCCGCGGGGTAGTTGGCCTTGAGGTAGGCGGTCTGGTAGGAGACCAGGCCGTACGCGGCGGAGTGCGATTTGTTGAACGCGTAGCCGGCGAACGGGACCAGGACGTCCCAGACCGCCTGGATGGCCTCGTCGGAGTAGCCGCGCTCCTTGCAGCCGGCGTGGAAGGGGACGAACTCCTTCTCCAGCACCTCCTTCTTCTTCTTGCCCATCGCGCGGCGGAGCAGGTCGGCCTGGCCGAGCGAGTAGCCGGCGAGCACCTGGGCGGCGCGCTGGACCTGCTCCTGGTAGACGATGAGGCCGTAGGTGGGGCCGAGGACGTCCTTCAGCGGCTCCTCCAGCTCGGGGTGGATCGGGATGATCTCCTGCTGGGCGTTCTTGCGGAGCGCGTAGTTGGTGTGGGAGTTCATGCCCATCGGGCCGGGCCGGTAGAGCGCGGAGACGGCGGAGATGTCGGCGAACTCGGTGGGCTTCATCAGCTTGAGCAGGGCGCGCATGGGGCCGCCGTCGAGCTGGAACACGCCGAGGGTGTCGCCGCGGGCCAGCAGCTGGTAGGTGGTGGGGTCGTCGATCGGGATCTTCTCGATGTCGACGTCCACGCCCCGGTTGGCCTTGACGATCTTGATGCAGTGATCGATGATGCCCAGGTTCCGAAGCCCCAGGAAGTCCATCTTGATCAGGCCCATGGCTTCGCACGACGGGTAGTCGAAGCCGGTGATGATCACGCCGTCCTTGTCCCGCATGTGCAGCGGGATGAGGTCGAGCAGCGGCGTCGAGGAGAGGATGACGGCGGCGGCGTGCACACCGGTGCCGCGGATCAGGCCCTCGATGCCCAGTCCGGTGTCGATGATCTTCTTGACGTCGGACTCGTTCTCGTACAGCGAGCGGATCTCGGTGCCCTCGTTGTACCGCGGGTGCTTCTCGTTGAAGAGGTCCGCCAGCGGGACGCCCTTGCCCATGACGTCCGGCGGCATCGCCTTGGTGATCCGGTCGCCCATCGCGAACGGGTAGCCGAGGATGCGGTTGGCGTCCTTGACGGCGGCCTTGGCCTTGATCGTGCCGAAGGTGTTGACCTGGGCGGTGTAGGCGGAGCCGTACTTCTCGGTGACGTAGCGCACCATCTGGTCGCGCTGGCGGTCGTCGAAGTCGATGTCGACGTCCGGGGGGTTGATGCGCTCGGGGTTCAGGAACCGCTCGAACAGCAGGTCGTGCTCCAGCGGGTCCAGCTCGGTGATCCGGGTCAGGTAGGAGACCATCGAGCCGGCTGCCGAGCCTCGGCCCGGGCCGACCGGGATGCCGTTGTCCCGGGCGTACTGGCAGATGTCGGCGACCACGAGGAAGTAGGCGTCGAAGCCCATCGGGGAGATGACGCCCATCTCCAGCTCGACCCGGTCCAGCACCTCCTGGCTCGGGTTGTCGCCGTAGCGGTGCTTGAGGCCGGCGGCGATCTTCTGGCGCAGGAACGAGGCCTGGGTCTCGCCCTCCGGCACGTCGAACTGCGGCATCCGGTCGACGTAGTTGAAGACCTCGTCGTACGACTCGACCCGCTCGGCGATCGCGAGCGTGTTGTCGCAGGCCTCCGGCAGTTCGCGGAAGAGCTCGCGCATCTCCTCGGCGGTCTTCACGTAGTAGCCGCTGCCGTTGAACTTGAACCGGTTCGGGTCGTCCTTGTTCTTGCCCACACCGACGCAGAGCAGGCTGTCGTGGGCGTCGGCCTGGTCGGCGGTCACGTAGTGCGAGTCGTTGGTGGCCAGCAGCGGGATGTCCAACTGCTTGGCCAGGCGCAGCAGGTCCTCGCGGACGTCCTTCTCGATGGACAGGTCGTGGTCCATCAGCTCCAGGAAGTAGTTCTCCTTCCCGAAGATGTCCTGGTAGGCGCCGGCCGCCTTCACGGCCTCCTCGTACTGCCCGAGCCGTAGCCGGGTCTGCACCTCGCCGGAGGGGCAGCCGGTGGTGGCGATGATGCCGGTCGCGTTGGCGGCGATCAGCTCGCGGTCCATCCGGGGCTTCATGTAGTAGCCCTCCATCGACGCGAGCGAGGAGAGCTTGAAGAGGTTCCGCAGACCGGTGGCGTTCTGTGCCCACATGGTCATGTGGGTGTAACGGCCGCCACCGGAGACGTCCTTGCCGCCCTCGCCGTCGGCGCCGGACGGGCGCTGGCCGCCCGGCGACCAGAACACCTGCTTCTTCAGGAAGCGGGAGGCCGGGGCGACGTACGCCTCGATGCCGATGATCGGCTTCACCCCGGTCTTCGCGGCGGAGTGGAAGAACTCGTAGGCGCCGAACATGTTGCCGTGGTCGCTCATCGCGATGGCGGGCATGCCCTGTCTCTCCGCCTCGGCGAAGAGCTTGCCGTTCTTCGCCGCCCCGTCCAGCATCGAGTACTCGGTGTGGACGTGCAGGTGCGCGAAGCTGTCGGACACGGCGCTGTGCTCCAGGAAGGGGTGTCGGTCGGGGAGCGTCCCACGCTAGCGGATCGGCGGCGGCGACGCGCATGGCCGGGGTCCTGTTGCCGGGACCTTGACACATCCTCCCCGGTTCCCCGACGGGCGGCGGCACGTCCGGGTAGGGTGGGGCCGTTTGCCCGGGGTCGCAGTGCGGGGGTCGCGCCGGACGCGTGCCGACGCGAGGGCCGGCCCGCCAACTCGGCTGCCGGGCAGCCGGGTTGTGGAGCAGTGCGGCCCGGGGTCGGGCCTAGCCCGGCCCGCCGGACCCGGCCGCACGCGCGGTGCGGCCGGACCCTCGGGCGCGGTGGTCAGCTCAGGGTGCGGATCGCGGCGGCGTCGTAGGGGCGCAGGTCGTCGAAGCGGCCGGAGAGAACCTTGGCGGCCCACTGCGGATCCTGGAGCAGGGCGCGGCCGACGGCGACCAGGTCGAACTCGTCGCGCTCCAGCCGGTCGAGCAGGTTGTCGATGCCACGGACCGGGGAGCCCTCGCCCGCGAACGCGCGGACGAAGTCGCCGTCGAGGCCGACCGAGCCGACGGTGATGGCGGGGCGGCCGGTGAGCTTCCTGGTCCAGCCGGCGAGGTTGAGGTCCGAGTCCTCGAACTCGGGGACCCAGTAGCGGCGGGTCGAGGCGTGGAAGGCGTCGACGCCGGCCGCGGCGAGCGGGGCGAGGATCGCCTCCAGCTCCTGGGGGGTCTCGGCGAGGCGGGCCTCGTAGTTCTCCGACTTCCACTGCGAGTAGCGGAAGATCACCGGGAACTCCGGGGAGACGGCCTCGCGCACCGCGGCGACGAGCTCGGCCGTGAACGCCGTCCGGGCGACCGCGTCGCCCCCGTAGGCGTCGGTGCGGCGGTTGGTGCCCGCCCACAGGAACTGGTCGAGCAGGTAGCCGTGCGCGCCGTGCAGTTCCACGCCGTCGAAGCCGATCCGCTCGGCGGCCGCGGCGGCCTCGGCGAACGCGCCGATGACGGCGTCCAGGTCGGCCCGGGTCATCGCCCGCCCGGTTCCCTCGGTCCCGTCCAGCCGGATCCCGGACGGGCCGACGGCGGGGGCGTCGGCGAACGGCGGGTCGCCCTGCTTGCGCACCATGCCGATGTGCCAGAGCTGCGGCACGATGGTGCCGCCCGCCGCGTGGACGTCCTCGGCGACGCGGGCCCACCCGGCCAGCTGCTCCTCGCCGTGGAAGCGCGGGATGTCGTCGCTCTGGCCGGCCGACTCGTGGCCGACGTACGTGCCCTCGGTGACGATCAGGCCCACGCCCGCGGCGGCGCGGCGGGCGTAGTACGAGCGCACGTCCTCACCGGGTACGCCGCCGGGGGAGAACCTGCGCGTCATCGGCGCCATCGCGATGCGGTTGGGCACGGTCAGCCCGTTGATCGTGACGGGCCGGGACAGGATCCCGGCCGCGCGGGAGGCCGGGTTCTCGGTGACGGTCATGGGATTCCTCGCGGTAGCGGCAGCGATGGCGTGCGCCGGGGCGGAAGCGGTCGCCCGTGCCAACCACCCAGGCGGCCCCCGCATTTCGCCGACCCCGCCCGACCCGCTGTGATCCGCGCCACTGCGCGCCGCCCGCGGCGGGGCCGCGCCCCCTCGGGGCCGGGGCGCGGCCGCCCGCCGGCCGTGCCCCCCCGCGACGGGTGAGCCGCAGGCCTGCCGGCCGGGGAGGCTGCCAGCGGTCTGCCAGGGGTCTGCCAGCGAGGTGCGGAACGGTGGGACGTGTCGGGAGGAGCGCCGCGACCGAGAAGCGCGCGACTGCCCGGCCACGGACGAAAGGACTCCCGTATGACTCGCACATCCCGTCCCACCGGCCCCGTCGAGGGCCGCCGCCGGCCGAGGGCGTCCCGCACGGCGGGGCACCGCGCGGCGACCGCCTGGCGTCTGGGCGCGGGCGCGGTGGCCGCCGCCCTGCTGGCCGCGACGGCCCCCGCGTCCGCTTCCGCCGCCGCCCTGCTGGCCGCGACGGCCCCCGCGTCCGCTTCCGCCGCCGCGGACACCGCCCCGGTGCCGCGGCTCGACTGGGCGAGCTGCGGGGACGGCTTCGAGTGCGCGAGCGCCCGCGTCCCGCTCGACCACCACGACCCGCGCGGGGCGGGCCTGGAGCTCTCCGTCGTCCGGCACCCGGCGAGCGACCCCGCCCACCGGATCGGCTCGCTGTTCTATAACCCCGGCGGCCCGGCCGTGCCCGGCACCGCGGCCCTGCCCGCGATGCTCGGCCTCTTCCCCGAGGAGGTCCGCGCGCGCTTCGACATCATCGGCTTCGACCCGCGGGGCACCGGCGGCAGCGCCGGCGTCCAGTGCTTCGAGAACCCGGCGGACGAGCAGGCCCTGCTGGCCGGCACCGCGGCCGGCTACCCCGAGGGCGCCGTCCAGCAGCGGGCGTGGACCGACGCCTACCGGAGCCTCGGGCGACAGTGCGGGGCCCGTGACGCCGCCCTGCTGTCCCACGTCTCCACCGCGAACGTCGCCCGGGACATGGACCTGCTGCGCCGCGCGGTCGGCGACCGGCAGCTCAGCTACCTGGGCACCTCGTACGGCAGCTACCTGGGTGCCACCTACGCCAACCTGTTCCCCGGCCGGGTCCGCGCCATGGTCCTGGACAGCGCCATGGACCCGGTGGCCTGGTCCACCGGCCGGAACGGGCAGGCCGCGGCCGAAGGCACCCTCCTGCGCAACGGCAACGACCTGGCCGCCGGCCGGATCCTCGACGCCTTCCTGGACCGCTGCGGTCAGGTCGGCCCGCAGGCGTGCGCCTTCTCCAGCGGGACGGCCACCGCCACGCGTGCCCGGTTCGCCGAGCTGCTCCAGCGGCTGCGGACCCGGCCGGTCGCCGTCTCCGGCACGACCTTCACCGCCGGTTCGGCCCTGGAGAGGACGGTCCTCTCGCTCTACGCGGCGAACCCCGTCCCCGGCCTGCCCGGCACGGGCTGGTCCCGGCTCGGGGACACGCTCCAGGCCCTGTGGACCGCCACCGAGGCACCCGCCGCGCCGCTGCCGCCCGTCTCCCACACGTCCCCCGACCAGGTGCTCGCGGTGATGTGCTCGGACAGCGCCAACCCGCCGGCCGGTGCCGACTACCCGGCCCAGGCGGCATCCGCCCGCTCCCGTTCCGGCGAGGTCGGCCCGTACTTCGCCTGGGCCGCGGAGCGCTGCGCCGACTGGCCCGTCCGGGACCGCGACCGCTACGACGGCCCGTGGAACCACCGGACCGCCCGGCCGATCCTGGTCGTCGCCAACACCGGGGACCCGGGCATGCCGTACGAGGGGTCCCGCGCCATGGCCCGGTCGCTCGCCCGCGCCGAACTGCTGACCGTCGACGGCTACGGCCACACGGTCCTGGCCAACCCCAGCGGCTGCGCGGCCGGGTACGAGACGCGCTACCTGATCGACGGGGTGCTCCCGGCGCGCGGGACGGTCTGCGCAGCCGACCGGCAGCCCTTCGCGGGCTGAGCCGACCGGTCCGCACGGCCCCGGCAGAGGGGCCGTGCGGGCCTGTCCGCCGTGCGGGCCGTCGGACGTTCCCTCGTAGACCGTCCCGGCGGAACCGTCAGCCTGCCTCCCGGGCCAGCGACTCCGGTCGCGACAGCGCCCGGCCGCGCTCCCAGGCGCTGCGGAAGCCGTCCTCACCGAGCGCCTCGGCGCAGCCGTCCAGGACGGCGCGCAGCTCCGGGTCGCCCGCGTCATGGGCCCCGCGCAGCGCGTACGCCGCGCCCAGTGCGGCCGCGCCCCGGGCCGGCTCGCCCCGGGCCAGGCAGTACTCGGCGAAGCCCTCCAGCACGTCGGCGCGGACCGGCCGGTCACCGCTGTCCGCGGCCAGCTCCAGCGCCCGGCGGTGCAGCGGGCCGGCCTGCTCGGGCATGCGCAGGCGAAGCCGGATGCGGCCCAGGCTGGTGTGCAGCAGGGCGAGCAGGTGCCGCCGGGTGGGAGCCGTGGCGTCGGCCGGGGAGAGGCGCTCCAGCCTCCGTACCGTCTCCTGCTGGTCGCGCAGCGCCGCCGTCAAGTCGCCGGTCCTTCTGGCGAGTTCACCGAGCGCGTAGCGGGACGCGGCCTGGAGGTGCGGGTCCCGCGCCCGTACCGCGGCGGCCAGCGCGCGTTCCAGGTCGGCCCGGGCCGCGTCCGGCTCGCCGTTCCGGGTCCGCAGCCGGCCGGACAGCAGCAGCGGCAGCGGGGCATCGCCGGCGCCGCCCATCCGGGCGTCGCAGTCGCGGGCCTGGAGGAGGGCGGTCAGCGCCTCGTCGGCCGCGCCGGTGACGGACAGCAGCGCGGCCAGCGTGACCAGGGCCATCGCCAGGCCCCAGCGGTCACCGAGCGCCCGGAAGCCGTCCACCGCGGTCCGCAGACCGTGTTCGGCCTCCGCGATCCGGCCGGCGCCCAGCTCGATGCGGCCGAGCGCCAGATGGGCGCCGGCCCGGACCCAGGCGTCGGGATGCCCGAGGAACCGCTCCGCCGCCGCGCTCGTGGCCCCGGGCGGCCCGCCCAGGGCCAGCAGGAGCGCTGCCCCGAGCGCGACCGGGTGGTCGGCCTCCAGCGCCGTGACCAACGCCTGCCCCATCGCCTCGGCCGGGACCGCCGTCCCGTCCGGATCCCGCAGTGGCGCGGTGAGCCCGGAGAGGATCACGCACAGCGCGTGCGCCTGCTTCAGGCCGGGCGGCGGGGTGTGGCCGTGAGCCGCGAGGACGGCCGTCGTCCACTCACCGGCCTCGTGTCCCTGACCGCGCATCAGCCACGGCCAGACCCGGGCGGCCGCCAACCGCAGCGCGTGCTCCGGCGGGCCGACGGCGACCGCCCGGCGCAGCGCCGTGTCCAGGTTGAGGTGCTCGGCGTCCAGCCGGGCCAGCCGGTTCAGCTGGTCGTCCGTGCGCAACCGGGGTTCGGCGGTCTCGGCGAGGGCGAGGTAGCGGCCCAGGTGCTCGGCGCCGGTCCGGTCCGCCTCCCCGGCCGCGACGAGCTGTTCGGCGGCGTACTCGCGAACGGTCTCCAGCAGCCGGAACCGCAGCGGCCCGCCGCCCCGTCCGGTGGTCACCACCAGGGATTTCTCGACCAGGGACGCCAGCAGGTCCTCCACGGCCACAACGTCCGGTGCCGGACCGCCCGGCCAACGGCCGGAGCAGACCCGGTGGGCGTCGGACAGGAGCGCCCCGCCGGCGAACACCGACAGCCGCCGCAGCAGGACGCGTTCGTCCTCGTCGAGCAGGTCCCAGCTCCAGCCGATGACGGCGCGCAGCGTGCGATGCCGGCCGGGGGCGCTGCGGGGGCCACGGTCCAGCAGCCGGAGCCGGTCGTGCAGCCGCGCCGCGAGGTGCCCGGGGCCGAGGGAACGCAGTCGTGCCGCCGCCAGCTCCAGGGCGAGCGGGAGGCCGTCCAGTTCCCGGCAGATCCGGACGACGGGTTCGACGGTGTTCCGGTCGAGGGTGAAGTCAGGGGCCGCCGCGGCGGCCCGTTCGGCGAACAGGGCGACGGCGGGGTGGGCGAGCGCCTCCTGCGCGGTGGTGGCCGGCGGGGGTACGGCGAGCGGGGGGACCGGCCAGAGGGTCTCGCCGGTCAGCCCGAGCGGTTCCCGGCTGGTGGCCAGCACGGTGAGGCCCGGCACGGCCGTCAGCAGTCGGTGGGCCAGCCGGGCCGCGGCCTCGGCCACGTGTTCGCAGTTGTCCAGGACGAGCAGGGTCTCGCGGCCCTCCAACGCGCGGACGATGCGGTCGACCGGATCGCCGGCCGGGGTGCCTGCGGGCAGTCCGTCCGCCGGCACTCCGGAGTCCTGCGGCGGACGGACCGCCGTCAGGACGGCCCGGGCCACCGCGTCGGGGGTGCTGACATCGGGGGCGTTGACGTCGGGGGCGCTGACGTGGGGGGCGCTGACGTGGGGGGCGCTGACATCGGCCAGTTCCGCCAGCCGTACGTCGGTTCCGACAGGAGCGGCGGCCGCGGCCGCGACCGCCAGCCGGGTCTTGCCGACGCCGCCCGGCCCGGTGAGCGTCACCAGGCGCGACCGGCCGAGCCGGTCCCGGACCGCCGTCACCGCGTCGTCGCGGCCGACCAGGCCGGTCAGCCAGGTGGGCAGTGCGGCGCGTCCGGCCGGGCTGCCGACGGGCGCGGGGGCAGGTCCCGACCTCGGCGGCTCGGTGCCGGACAGCACCCGCAGGTGGACGTCCCGCAGTTCGGCGGACGGGTCGGCGCCCAGTTCCCCGGCCAGCGCCCGCCGGGTGCGCTCGAACACCTCCAGCGCCGCGGCCTGCTGCCCGTTCGTCTCCAGCGCGCGCATCAGACGGGCCGCGGCCCGCTCGCGCAGCGGGTTGGCCGCGCAGAGTTCGGTGAGCTCCGCGACCAGCCCCGGTACCCGGTCGGCCGCGCCGAGCGCGAGGACCGCGTCCGCGTGGTCCTCGGCCGCCGACAGCCGCAGTTCGGTCAGCCGGGCCGCCGGCGCGGCGGCGAATCCGGCGCCCTCGGCGTCCGTGAACGGCGCCCCGCGCCACAGCTTCACCGCCTCGCCCAGCACGGTGGCCGCCTCGGCGAACCCGCCCGCTGCCAGCGCCGCCCGCCCGGCCGTCACGCGCTGCTCGAAGTCCCAGGCGTCCACGCTCGCCCGGGGCAGGTCGAGCAGGTACCCGGCGGGATGCGAGCCGATCACCGTCCGGTCCGTCCCCAGCGCCCGGCGGAGCCGGGAGACCAGGGACTGCACGGCGCCGGCGGGCTCGTCCGGTGGCGTGTCCCCCCAGAGGTCGTCGACCAGCCGCTCGCGGGTGACCACCCGCCCGGGGTCGAGGGCCAGTCGGACCAGCAGCAGCCGCAGCCGCGCCCCGCCGACCTCGACGGTGCACCCGTCCGCTCCTCGTACGACCTGGAGAGGCCCCAGAACCTTGATCCGCATGCCGCCCGTCCTCGCTCGGCCCCGCCCGACAAACAAGATCATTATCCTGGGTCCGGGGGCAGGTCGGGTCCGGGGGCGCGTTCGGGCGGGGGCCGACCGGGGGCCGCCGGCGAGCCGTGCGGGCGCCGCCCGGCTACGGGCGGAAGCGGGGCTGGCCGAGGACGTAGCTGCGCAGGTCGATGTCCTCGGGCAGGGCGGGTACGGTGCCGGGAAGGGCGACGGCGCCGACCGCGACGACGAACGTCCTGGTCACGGCGTCGCTCCCCTTCTTGGTCCGCGGGGCCTGGAAGAGCAGGTAGCGGGCCAGCAGGTAGTCCTCGGTGGTGAGGCGGGGGCGGGCCAGGAGGTCCAGGGCGGCGGCGTGCAGGACGGCGCCGTCCCGGGGCGCGGGGGTGGCGGTGTAGATCGGCGTGCCGCCGCTCTCGATCCAGGAGGTGTCCAGGCCCCGGGCCGCGTACCGGGCGACGAGTTCGGCGTCGGTGCGGCGGGCGGCGTCGCCCCGCAGGAGGCGGTTGCCGGCGATCCGCCGTCCGTCCGGCAGGAGCACCCGGTTCTGGAGGATGTCGCCCGTGACGCTTTCGGCGGCGAAGCGCTGCTCGGCGAGACGGCCGTAGCGGAGCATGGCTTCCCAGGCCGGGGTCGCGCGGCCGCCGGTGTAGGTGCGGGTGGTCCGGTCCCATCGAGCGCCCTCGCGCAGACGGCCGACCTCGCCGAGGCGGTCGTAGTTGGTGTCGCCCTCCCGGATCGGGGTGCGGAAGCGCTCCGGGTTGAAGGCGGTGCCGGCGATGCCGGGAGGCGGGCCCATCGTGACGGCGAGGCGGTAGCGCCAGTCGACCAGCCGCGCGTGGACGGTGGCCAGCGCGGCGGCCCGGGCGGGCCGGTCCGCGGCGGTCTCCCACATCCGGGCCAGCCGGCCGGCCGCTTCGGTGGCGGCCTCCGCCTGCTCGGTGGCGAAGGCGCGGGCCGTGGCCTGTCCGGCGGGGTCGGCGAAGCGCAGGGCGAGCGGGCTGGTGGGGAAGTCGCCGGGGGTGATCCGTGCGGTGGGCACGGCTCTCTCCTGGACACTCCGCTTGTCACCCGGCAACGACGACCTCCAAGTCGGGCCCGACCATGGCCCGTTCATCGTGTCATCACGCCCTGCCTGGTGTCGGGGAATCCGCGCAAGTCCCGTTCGGCACATCGGCCGGACGCCGCCCGTGGAGGTCGATCAGGGCGGCGCCGTGCCCCGGAGGCAAATGTACGGACAATGGCTTGCGGCCCGTGGCGGGTCCGACCTAGCTTAATGTCCGTACATTTCGCCAGGGAGGTCCACTTGATAACCAGGCATCACCGGATCGTGATCATCGGCGGCGGGACCGCGGGGATATCGGTAGCGGCCCGGCTGCGCCGCGCCGGCCAGCGGGACGTCGCGGTGCTCGATCCGAGCGGTCATCACTACTACCAGCCGCTGTGGACGCTGGTCGGCGGAGGCCGGGCGCCGCTGGCGGAGAGCATCCGGCCCCAGGCGTCCGTCATGCCGAAGGGCGTGCAGTGGATACGCCGCGCCGCGGTCGCCGTCGACCCCGAGGCCCGGGAGGTGACGCTGGACGACGGCGGCACGGTCTCCTACGACCACCTCGTGGTCTGCCCCGGCATCCAGCTGGACTGGGACCGGATACCGGGCCTGGAGGCCGGGCTCGGCCAGGACGGACTGTCCAGCAACTACCTGCCGCAGCACGCCCCCGCGACCTGGCGCTTCATTCGCGGGACCCGCTCCGGCAGCGCGGTGTTCAGCATGCCCGCGGGAGCCATCAAGTGCGGCGGCGCCCCGCAGAAGATCGCCTACCTGGCAGCCGACCACTGGCGCGGGGAAGGCGTGCTCGGCAGGATCGACGTCCACCTGGTGATCCCCGGTACCGCCATCTTCGGCGTCCCCGAGTTCGCCCGCGTCCTCGAAGGCGTGGTGCGCCGGTACGGAATCAAGGTCCACTACGGGAGCGAGGTCACCGAGGTGCGCCCGGAGGCCCGCGAGGTCGTCGTCACCGATCTGGGGACCGGGGGCAGGACGACCCTGCCGTACGACGTCGCCCACCTGGTGCCGCCGCAGAGCGCCCCGGACTGGATCAAGCGCGGCCCGCTCGCCGGTGCCGACGACCCGGCCGGCTACGTCGAGATCGACAAGCACACCATGCGGCACGTCCGTTACCCCAACGTGTGGGCGCTCGGCGACGCCGGATCCTCCCCGAACTCCAAGACCGGCGCCGCGGTGCGCAAGCAGGCCCCGGTGCTCGTCGAGAACCTCCTCGCCACCCTCGACGGCCGGGAGCCCGGGGCCGCGTACGACGGCTACGCCTCCTGCCCGCTGACCACCGCCCGCAACAAGATGCTGCTCGCCGAGTTCGACTACAGCGGGCGGCCCGCCCCGTCGATCCCGGTGATCGACACCGTCCGCGAGCGCACCGACATGTGGTACCTCAAGCGGCGCGGGCTGCCCTTCCTCTACTGGAACCTCATGCTCCGCGGGCTTGCCTGACCCCCGCCGTCACGCACCCCAGGGCGCCCGCGCGCCCCGGATCTCCCGTACGGCCCACCACTCGGGCCTCCCGCCGGCGCGGCCCTCCGCGCGCCCACGGCGTGCCGCCGGGCGACATCCCGCCCGCACCCGCACCCGCCCGCACTCACGCCCGTCCGTACCCGTACCCGCCCGTACCCACGCCCCGCCCTCAAGGCCGCGGGGCGCAACCACCCTCCACCCTCAGGAGCCCCGGATGACGACGCCCGCCGGACCACTGGTCTTCGTGCAGTTCTACCTCGACTGTCTCTCCCATGCCTCGTACCTCGTCGGTGACCGCACCACCGGCCGGGCCGTCGTGGTCGACCCCCAGCGCGACGTCCGCGAGTACCTCACCACCGCCGAACAGTACGGACTGACCATCGAGCGGGTCATCGAGACCCACATCCACGCGGACTTCCTCTCCGGCCACCTGGAACTCGCCGAGCGCACCGGCGCGCGCATCTCCTACGGCTCCGCCGCCGTGCTGGGCTTCGACACCGACCCCCTGGGCGACGGCGAGCGGCTCGGCCTCGGCGAGGTCGACCTGGAGATCCTGCACACCCCGGGCCACACCCCCGAGTCGATCTGCGTCGTCGTGCGCGAACACGCCGGTGACGCCGTCCCGTTCGGTGTGCTCACCGGCGACACGCTGTTCATCGGCGACGTCGGCCGCCCCGACCTGCTCAGTTCGCGCGGCCGGTCCGCCGAGGAGATGGCCCGCCTGCTGTACCGCTCCACCCGGGCCCTGCTGACCCTCCCCGACGACACGCGCGTCCACCCGGCGCACGGCGCCGGCTCGGCCTGCGGCAAGAACCTCTCCACCGCGCTGAGCTGCACGATCGGCAACCAGCGCCGCGGCAACTACGCCCTGGCCGACATGACCGAGGACGAGTTCGTCGCGGTGGTGACCGCCGGCCAGCCCGCCGCGCCCGCCTACTTCGCGTTCACCTCGGTGCGCAACCGCCAGGCCCGTCCGGTCCTGGACGAGGACACCCCCGTCCCGCCGCTCACCCTGGAGGCGTTCCTCCAGGCCCGGGCGGGCGGCGCCACCGTGCTGGACACCAGGGATCCGGAGGCGTTCGCCGCCGCCCACCTGCACGGCGCGGTCAACATCCCCCTCGGCGGCCGGTTCGCCGAACTCGCCGGCCAGGTGCTCGAGGCCCAGGACGCCGTCATCCTGTGCGGCGACCCGGACACGGCGACCGAGGCCCGGACCCGCCTGGCCCGGATCGGCTTCGACCGCGTCCTGGGCGCCCTGGGCACCGCCGTCGAGGCGATCGATACCGCGCACCTGACCTCGGTCGCGCGCGTGGACGCCGACGACCTCGCCCGCGCCCTCGCCGGCTCCCTCGCCGGCCAACTCGCCGAGGGTGAAGCCGACTTCACGCTGTTGGACGTACGCGGCCCGGGCGAGACACAGGACAAGGGCACCCTCCCCGGTGCCCGGCTCCTCCCGCTGCCCGAACTGCTCGCCCGCCTGGGCGAACTGCCGACCGATCGGCCGCTGACCGTCATCTGCGCGGGCGGCAACCGCTCCTCGGTGGCCGCGTCCGTGCTGCGCGCCCGCGGCTTCGAGGCCGTCGACCTGCGCGGCGGCTTCGCCGCCTGGCACGGCGAGGTCGTGCGCCCCGCCGACCGGGCCGCGGACGGCGTCACGGCGTGAGCGTCCTGATCACCGCTCTGCTCTGTGGAGCCGTGGTCGGCGTGGCCCTCGGCGCGCTGGGCGGCGGCGGGGGAGTGCTCGCGGTCCCGGCCCTGGTGTACCTGCTGGGCCTGTCGCCCTCCGACGCCGGGACCACCAGCCTGGTCATCGTCACCGCCACCTCCGTCACCGCACTGACCCGCCACGCCGGCACCGGCGCCGTCCAGTGGCGCACCGGCGCACTGTTCGCCGCGGCCGGGGTGCTCCCCGCCATCGGGGCGTCCATGCTCGCCCACCGCATCCCGCAGCCGGTGCTGACCTCCGCGTTCGCCGTCCTGGCCGCGCTGGCCGCCGCGGTGATGCTGCGCGGCGCCCGAAGCGGCACCCGAACCGCGCGGCACGTGCCGGCCGGGGAGGCCGCGGAAGGCGGGGAGGCAGGGGAAGGCGGGGAGGTCGGGGACGGCGGCGGTGCCGTCGCTCCGTCCGCGACACCGGCCGGCCGGGACGGCCACCTGGGCACGGTCGCGGCCGGCGCGGGCCTCGGGGCGGTGACCGGCCTGCTGGGAGTCGGCGGCGGCTTCCTCGCGGTGCCCGCGCTGGTGTCGGTGCTCCGGCTGCCGATGCGCAAGGCCGTCGGTACCAGCCTGGTCGTCATCGTCGTCAACTCGATGGTCTCCCTCGGAACCCGCCTGACGGTCACGGACATCTCCGTCGACCCGGCGGTCTTCGGGCCGTTCGTGGGCGCCGCCGTCCTCGGCGCCTGGGACGGCAAACGGCTTGCGGCCAAGCTCTCCGGCGCGGCACTGCAGCGGGCCTTCGCCGTCCTCCTGCTCGCGGTGGCCGCCTTCATGCTGATCGGCGCCCTCGCCTGACGGCTTCGGTGTGAGCGCGGCGACCGCTGCCCGGACACCTCGGGTCCGGGCGGCGGTCGCCCTCCCCGGGGCGCCACCCGGCCATGCCCCGCAGGCACCCAGTTTGTGCTGTCCCCCCGAACGTACGTACAGTCCCCTCGAGTCCCGCACCACCCCCCCC
>NZ_JBSHAP010000168.1:0-16193 GCF_053611565.1 Kitasatospora sp. NPDC054795 | reverse complement strand
GCCCCGGGGTGATCCCCGGGGCCGCCTTCCGCAGCGGGCCTAGCTGAACGAGTCGCCGCAGGCGCAGGAGCCGGTGGCGTTCGGGTTGTCGATGGTGAAGCCCTGCTTCTCGATGGTGTCGACGAAGTCGACGGTGGCGCCGCCCAGGTACGGGGCGCTCATCCGGTCGGTGACGACCTTGACACCGTCGAAGTCCTTGATCACGTCGCCGTCGAGCGAGCGCTCGTCGAAGAACAGCTGGTAACGCAGGCCGGAGCAGCCACCGGGCTGGACGGCGACGCGCAGCGCGAGGTCCTCGCGGCCCTCCTGCTCCAGCAGGGCCTTGACCTTGCCCGCGGCGGCCTCGGTGAGGAGGATGCCACTCTCGACGGTGGTCTCGTCCTGGACGGTCATCTGCTTTCTCCCGGTCTTGACGACGGTCTGCCGCCAGTGCCAACCAACGGCCGTCCGGTTTCATTTCCCGGACGGCGATTGATTTCTGCGGCCTGTTCGCGACCGAATATCCGTGGGCCGGGTGTGCCACCCGCGTCCCCTACGCTCCCCATGCTCGCACACCCCCGCGGGACGGGTCACCGCGCGAGGTGCGGATCCGGGCGAACGGCCCCGCGGCGGGCCGCCGGACGCCAGGATGGTTCCCATGATCCTTCGCCCGGTCAGGGACACCGCCGCGGACGCGGAGGCCGTCCAGGAGCTCGCCGACGCCGCGTTCGCCGACGCCTCCCCGGCCGCGGCGGCACCGGGGCCGACGCCGCTGCGGCTGGCCCGGACCAGACACCTGGCGCGCACCGATCCCGGCGGCTGCTGGCTGGCGGAGAGTGCCGGCGAGCCGGTCGGGGCGGTGCTGTCGATCCGCCGGGAGGGCCTGTGGGCGCCGTCGCTGTACGCCGTCCGGCCGTCCGCGCAGGGCAGGGGCGTCGGGCGGCTGCTGCTGGAACGGGCGGCGGCGCACTCCCGGGGCTGTCTGCGCGGGATGGTCTGCGCGGCGGACTCCCCGGCGGCGGCCCGCCGCTACCGGCTGGCCGGCTTCACCCTGCACCCGGCGATGCGGCTGGCCGGGCGGGTGGACCGGGAGGGGCTGCTCGACCCGGGGGACATCCCGGTGCACCGCGGCAACGCCACACACCTGCACCTGCTGGACTCGGTGGACCGGCGGCTGCGCGGGTCCGCGCACGGGCCGGACCACGAGCTGATGCTGGGCCACTTCGAGGAGCTGCTGATCGCCGACGCG
This sequence comes from Kitasatospora sp. NPDC054795, assembly GCF_053611565.1. Lineage (NCBI taxonomy): Bacteria > Bacillati > Actinomycetota > Actinomycetes > Kitasatosporales > Streptomycetaceae > Kitasatospora > Kitasatospora sp. NPDC054795. The sequence continues at coordinate 14,965 of NZ_JBSHAP010000168.1, read as the reverse complement.
CTGGCCGGCAGCGGCTACTGCTACCGGGACGGCGGCGTGGTGCGGCTGCTCGCGGCCACCAGCAAGCGGATCGCCGCCCGGCTGCTGCGCGAGGCGCTGTCCCGGGTGCCGGAGGGGACCGAGGCGCGGGTGGAGCACCTGACCGCGGAGCAGGAGTGGGCGCTGGACGTCGGGCTGGAGGTCGGGCTGACGCCGCGGGCCGGAGGCTTCGTCGGGGTCCGCGGGATGCGGCCGCCGGCGCCGTACCTGCCGAGCGGGGCGTTCCTGTAGGGCACGGGCACGCGTACGGCCCCGCCGGGACTGCCGACGGGGCCGTGACGGGAGCGGACTCAGACCATGGTGTCCAGGATCTCCCGGACCATCTCCATGGTGGTGCCCGGGTGCAGGAAGGCGAACCGGGCGACCGTCTCGCCGTCCCAGCCGGTGGGGGTGACGAAGCCGATCTGGTCCGCGAGCAGCTGCTGCGACCAGCGGTAGTAGTCGTCGTTGGTCCAGCCCTTGCGCTTGAAGCAGACCGCCGAGAGCTGCGGGTCGAACAGCAGCTCCAGGTGCTCGGTCTCGCGGATCAGCTGCGCGGTCTCGCGGGCCAGGGTGAGGCCGGCCTCGATGGCGTCGGTGTAGGCCTGGACGCCGTGCACGGCCAGCGAGAACCAGAGCGGCAGGCCGCGGGCGCGCCGGGTCAGGTGGTAGGCGTAGTCGGTGGGGTTCCACTCGTCGCCCTCGGTGTGCAGGACGTCCAGGTAGGAGGCGTCCTGGGTGTGCACGGCGCGGGCGAGCTGCGGGTGGCGGTAGATCAGCGCGGCGCAGTCGAAGGGGGCGAACAGCCACTTGTGCGGGTCGACCACGAAGGAGTCGGCGTGCTCGATGCCCTCGTAGCGCTCCCGCACCGAGGGGGCGAACAGGCCCGCGCCGCCGTAGGCGCCGTCCACGTGGAACCACAGGTCGCGCTCGCGGGCGACCTCGGCCAGGCCCTTGAGGTCGTCGACGATGCCCTCGTTGGTGGTTCCGGCGGTGCCGACGACGCCGATCACCGTCTCCGGGTTCGGGTCGGCGGCCAGGGCGGCGCGCAGCGCCTCGCCGGTGAACCGGCGGTCGACGGTCGGGACCTTGAAGGCCTCGACGCCGATGATGTTGAAGGTGTTCTTGACCGAGGAGTGCACCTGGTCGGCGACGGCTATCCGCAGCCGCGCCTCCGGTCCGACGCCGAGCCGGCGGCGGGCGGTGTCGCGGGCGACCACCAGGGCGGAGAGGTTGCCCGCCGAGCCGCCGGAGACGAAGGTGCCGCCGGCCGACTGGGGCAGGCCCGCGCGGTCGGCGATCAGGCGCAGCACCTGGTTCTCGGCGGCGATCGCGCCGGCCGCCTCCAGCCAGGAGATGCCCTGCAGGGAGGCGCAGGAGACGACCATGTCGAACAGCAGCGCGGCCTTGGTCGGGGCGCACGGGATGAAGGACAGGTAGCGCGGGCTGTCGGCGGAGATGACCGCCCGGGACAGCTCGTGGTCGTACAGCTTGAGCACGTCGACCGGGTTGTTGCCGTCCTGGTTCAGCAGGCCGGACAGCTGGGCGCGCAGGTGCTCGCCGTCCCCGGGGTGGTCGAGCGGGACGGGGTCGTACTGCAGCCGCTCCCGCATGTAGTCGAAAACCAGGTCGACCAGTTCGTTGTCGGGCCGGTGCATGCGGTCGGGTGCTGCGGACACGGCTGTCCCTCTCGGCGTGGGGTGTCGGGGGGCGTCCGACCGGCGGGACGCCTCACCGCGACGACCGGACGTGATCAGCGTAGGCAGCACGAGCGCCTCACCGCGCGTCGGAACGCGGCTGGTCAGGCAGGTTTCGGGCGTCTTCGGGCCGGTCCGCGCAGGATTCCTGCGTGCGGGCCGGGAAGGTCGTGTCCGGTGGGTCCCGGCGGGCCCGGCGAGGCTCCGCGGGACACCGCCCGGGTCACCCGATGAGCTGGGAGAGGACCACCGAGGAGCGGCTGCGCTGGACGCCGGGCTCGCGCCGGATGCGCTCGATGACGGCCTCCAGGTGGCGCATGTCGGCGGCCCGCAGGTGCACCAGGGCGTCCGGGTCGCCGGTGACCGTCCAGGCGGCGACCACCTCGGGGAACTGCCGCAGGCTGGCGAGGATCTCCTCGGGGGCGGTGCGCTCGCGGCAGTAGACCTCGACGAAGGCCTCGGTCTGCCAGCCCAGCACGGACGGGTCGAGCACCACGGTGAAGCCCCGCACCACGCCGCGCGCCCGCAGCCGGTCGATCCGCCGGCGTACGGCGGTGGCGGAGAGGTTCACCTGCAGGCCGATCTCGGCGTACGAGGCGCGGCCGTCGCTGCCGAGCCGGGCGAGCAGGAGCCGGTCGGTCTCGTCCAGGTCGGCCCCGACCACCTCGTGCGCTCGGCTGCTGGTCATGGGTGCGGGGCTCCACGGTCGTACGGGGGTCGGTGGGGCGCTCCGGCGGCGGGCTGCCACTGCCGAAACGGTTCGTCACCATTCTGGCGGATGACCTGGACGAGTTCACCGCCGAAGGATGACGGGCCGGAGGCCGTCACGGAACGAGCAGCACGATCTTCCCCCGGGTGCGGCCCTCGGCGCTGAGCGCCTGGGCGGAGGCGGCCTGGGCCAGCGGGAAGGTCGAGGCGACGGTGACCGTCAGCCGGCCGTCGTCGGCGAGCGCGGCCAGCTCGGCGAGGTCGCCGGCGTCCGGGCGGACCCAGACGTACCGGCCGCCGAGCGCCTTGACCCCGAAGTCGGTGATCGAGGCGATCCGGCCCGGGTCGGCCACCAGGCCGGCCGAGACCTGGACGGCACCGTGGCCGACCAGGTCGAGGGCCGCGTCCACCCCGTCGGGGGCGAGCGCGCGGACCCGGTCGGCCAGGCCCTCGCCGTACACCACCGGCTCGGCGCCGAGGCCCCGCAGGAAGTCGTGGTTGCGCTCGGCCGCGGTACCGATCACCCGGGCGCCGAAGGCCCGGGCCAGCTGCACCGCCAGGTGACCGACCCCGCCCGCGGCGGCGTGCACCAGGACGGTCTCCCCCTCGGCGAGGCGCAGCGCCCGCAGGCCCTGCAGGGCGGTGAGCCCGGCCAGCGGCAGACCGCCGGACTGCGCCCAGTCCAGCGCGGCCGGCTTGCGGGCCAGGGTGCGGACCGGGGCGGAGACCAGCTCGGCGTAGGTGCCGTGCTCGACGGCGTCCTTGCGGACGTAGCCGTACACCTCGTCGCCCGGGGCGAACTCGGTGATCCCGCCGCCGACGGCGCGCACCACGCCGGCCAGGTCCCAGCCCATGACCAGCGGGAAGTGCGCGTCGAGGATGCCGTCCAGGGCGCCGTCCCGGACCTTCCAGTCCACCGGGTTCACCCCGGCCGCCCGGACCTCGACCAGGACCGAGTCGGGTCCGACCTTGGGGTCGGGCAGGTCGGTGTACTCGACCACCTCGGGGCCGCCGTAGCGGTTGATCGCGATTGCTTTCATGGCTCAGCCATACCCGCGGGCTTCGAAGTATCGATTCGGCCACGCCGGACTGCCCCGAATCGGCTATCGGGCTCCGCCGGGGGTCCGTTTCGGCGAGCGGTTCTCGTCACATCGACAGGATGGCCATCGTCACTCTGACGCTAAGCGGTTAGAATAGATAGCGTCAGTTAGACGAAAAGGCCCCACCGCTAGCTCGGCCGCACAGAAGGGCACCCGCCCGTGACCACCACCATCACCGAGACCCACGGCGTCGACCCCACTCCGACGCCGCTCGCTCTGCTGCTGCTCGGCCGCGAGGCCGATCCGAACAGCGAGCGCGGCGTCGAATGCCCCGGTGACCTCCCCCCGGCCTCCGACCCGAACCTCGTCGAGCGCGCCCGCGCGGCCAAGGCCGCGCTCGGCGACCGCGTCTTCATCCTCGGCCACCACTACCAGCGCGACGAGGTGATCGAGTTCGCCGACGTCACCGGCGACTCCTTCAAGCTCGCCCGCGACGCGGCGGCCCGCCCGGAGGCCGAGTACATCGTCTTCTGCGGCGTGCACTTCATGGCCGAGTCCGCGGACATCCTCACCAGTGAGCGGCAGCAGGTCGTCCTGCCGGACCTCGCGGCCGGCTGCTCGATGGCCGACATGGCCACCGCCGAGCAGGTCGCCGAGTGCTGGGACGTGCTGACCGACGCCGGCATAGCCGATGTCACCGTCCCCGTCTCGTACATGAACTCCTCCGCCGACATCAAGGCCTTCACCGGCCGGCACGGCGGCCTCATCTGCACCTCCTCCAACGCCAAGCGCGCCCTGGAGTGGGCCTTCGAGCAGGGCCAGAAGGTGCTGTTCCTGCCCGACCAGCACCTCGGCCGCAACACCGCGGTGCGGGACATGGGCTTCTCGCTGGACGACTGCGTGGTCTACAACCCGCACCGGCCGAACGGCGGCCTGACCGCCGAGCAGCTGCGGGACGCCAAGATGATCCTCTGGCGCGGCCACTGCTCGGTGCACGGCCGGTTCAGCCTGGACTCGGTCAACGACGTCCGCGAGCGGATCCCCGGCGTGACCGTCCTGGTGCACCCCGAGTGCAAGCACGAGGTCGTCGCGGCCGCCGACATGGTGGGCTCGACCGAGTACATCATCAAGGCGCTGGACGCCGCCGAGCCCGGCTCCAAGTGGGCCATCGGCACCGAGCTGAACCTCGTCCGCCGCCTGGCCAAGGCGCACCCGGACAAGGAGATCGTCTTCCTGGACCGCGCGGTCTGCTTCTGCTCGACCATGAACCGGATCGACCTGCCGCACCTGGTGTGGGCGCTGGAGTCGCTGGTCGAGGGCCGGGTGCCGAACGTGATCACCGTCGACCCGGAGACCGAGAAGCACGCCAAGGCGGCCCTGGACCGGATGCTGGCCCTGCCGTAGCCCGTCCCGCGGACAACGGCGAAGGGCGGGCCCCCTCCCACCGGAGGGGGCCCGCCCTTTCGTCTGGCAGCAGCCGCGGGCGCTACTCGGGGAAGCCCGGGATCACGCCCTCGCCGTCGGCCATCAGCAGCTCGCGGACCTCGTCGATCGTCGCCTCGGCACTCGGCAGGATCAGCTCGGACGGCTCCAGCGAATCCAGCGGCACCGGGGTGCCGTACTGCTTCACCGCGTCGATGAGCTTGCCGTAGGCCTGGCGGAAGAGCGTCTCGTCCCCCGACTCCACTGCAGTGACGAGCTCGGCGTCGAGCTCGTTGAGCAGGCTCAGGTGGTCGTCGCCCACCTCGTACTGCCCCTCACCCATGACCCTCATGATCATGCCGTGCGTCTCCCTGGTTCGTGGGTCGAGCTCAGATCACTTGTTGTAATTGATGCGCGGGGTGTCCTGCTGCGGCTGCGGCTGGACGTCCTGCTTGCCCTGCTCGATCGCGGCAGGGCCGGTCGAGGAGGGGCCGGACAGCTCGGCCTTCATCCGGGCCAGCTCCAGCTCGACGTCGGAACCGCCGGCCACCCGCTCCAGCTCGGCCTCGATGTCGTCCTTGCGGCCGAGACCGCTCGCGTCGTCGAGCGCGCCCGAGGCGAGCAGCTCGTCGATCGCACCGGCCCGGGCCTGCATCTGGGCCGTCTTGTCCTCGGCACGCTGGATCGCCAGGCCGACATCGCCCATCTCCTCCGAGATCCCGGAGAAGGACTCGGCGATGCGGGTCTGCGCCTGGGCGGCCGTGTACGTCGCCTTGATGGTCTCCTTCTTGGTGCGGAAGGCGTCCACCTTGGCCTGAAGTCGCTGGGAGGCGAGCGTGAGCTTCTCCTCCTCGGCCTGGAGCTGCTGGTACTGCGTCTCCAGGTCGGTGATCTGCGACTGCATGTTGGCCTTGCGGGTCAGCGCCTCGCGGGCGAGGTCCTCGCGGCCGAGCGACAGCGCCTTGCGGCCCTGGTCCTCGTACTTGGCGGACTGCTGCTGCAGCTGCGTCAGCTGGAGTTCGAGCCGCTTGCGCGAGGTCGCGACGTCCGCGACACCACGCCGTACCTTCTGCAGCAGTTCGAGCTGCTTCTGGTAGGAGTAGTCGAGCGTCTCACGGGGATCCTCCGCCCGATCCAAGGCCTTGTTCGCCTTGGAGCGGAAGATCAACCCCATACGCTTCATGATTCCGTCGCTCATGGGCCTCGGGTGCCCCCTTCTCCGGCCTGCGGTCTTTATCTCGTTACCAGACACGACGAGTGTATGTGCAGCGAGCCCGTCGCCGCAGTGCACCTGCCTGCAACAAGACTGCTACAGCGACCAGTGGCGTTTCCTCCTCCCCCGGGTGGATCCGCCCCTCATACCCCCCATCGTCCATCCGACTGATCCCCTACGGGAAGACCCCGGGAAACCCGCTTCGGACGGCGACCTGGCGGTATCGATATGCGTTTGGGTCCGAGGGCACCCGTGGAAGCCGCGTCGCACCCCGTACGCTGGTGGTGTGTTCCGACGCCGTTCAGATGATGCCGCCGCCTCCGCCACCGTGCTGGAGAAGCAGGACGAGACGACCCAGGCCCGCGATCCGCAGGCCAAGAAGGGCCGCCCCACCCCCAAGCGCAGTGAGGCCGAGGCCAACCGGCGTACCCGGGTGACCGTGCCCAAGGACCGCAAGGAGGCCGCCCGTCAAGGGCGCGAGCGGATGCGCACCGAGCGCGAGAAGCAGCGCCAGGCCCTGATGAACGGCGACGAGCGCCACCTGCCGGCCCGCGACAAGGGCCCGGTGCGCAAGTTCGCCCGCGACTACGTGGACTCCCGCTGGTCGCTCGCCGAGTTCTTCCTGCCGGCCGCCGTGGTCATCCTGGTGCTCAGCATCGTCAAGGTGCCGACGCTCCAGTTGCTCTCCACCCTGCTGTTCCTGCTGTTCTTCGTGCTCGTGATCCTGGACTTCGTCCGCCTCGGCTTCGGTCTGCGCAAGCAGCTCGCCGAGCGCTTCGCCGGGCAGAACACCCGCGGCGCCGTCGCGTACGGCATCATGCGCACCCTCCAGATGCGCCGGCTGCGCCTGCCCAAGCCGCAGGTGCGGCGCGGGGAGAAGCCCTGACCGCCGAACCGGTCGACTCCGGCTGGGCCCCCCCGTCCTGGGAGGGGCCCGGCCTCTACGCGCTTCCGGGGCAGGGGGACGGCGGCCACGACCGTCTCGCCCAGGAGCGCAGGCTGCCCTCGCGCAGCGGGTCCTTCGCGGGCGGCACCGGCGCCTGGCTGGACCGGCTCGGCGGGCTGCGCAACTTCGTCCGTCAGGAGCTCGTCGCCCGCCAGCTCGCCGAGCAGCTCGCCGGGCGCAGCGCGCAGCGGGTGCTCGACATCGGCTGCGGCCAGGGCACCCAGGCCCTGCGGCTGGCCCGGGCCGGCCACTACGTCACCGGGATCGACTCGGACCCGGTCGCGCTCGGCGTCGCCCAGGGGGCGCTCGCCGAGGAGCCGTCGGAGGTCCGCGGCCGGATGCAGCTGCTCAGCGGCGACGGCCACCAGTGCGGGCGCTGGTTCGGCCCGCGCAGCTTCGACGTGGTGCTCTGCCACGGCGTGCTGATGTACCTGCCCGACCCCGATCCGATGATCGCCTCGCTGGCCCGGCTGCTGGCCCCCGGCGGGTTGCTCTCGCTGCTGGTCCGCAACCGCGACGCGCTCGCGCTGCGGCCGGCCGCCGCCGGGGACTGGCGGGCCGCCCTGCACGCCTTCGAGAGCGACCGGTACTACAACCGGCTCGGGCTGGCCGCGCGGGCCGACCGGCTCGGCGACCTCACCGTCACCCTCTCCGAGGTGTCGGTGCCGCTGCGGCACTGGTACGGCGTGCGGGTCTTCACCGACAACGCCCCGGACGACGCGGCCCCGCCGGTGGACGGGCGGCAGCTGGCCCAGCTCCTGGAAGCCGAGTACCGGGCCGGCCGCACCGACCCGTACCGGCAGGTCGCCGCGCTCCTGCACGTGATCGGGGCGAAGTAGCCCCGGGGCGGAGCCGATCCGGCCGGAGCCGATCCGGGGCGGAGCAGCCGCCGGGCGACCGCCCCACCCCGTCGGGCCTACTCCTCGCGCAGGCTCATCGCATAGACGACGCGCTCGTCGTCCAGCAGCACCGCGGTGTCCACACCGTCCTCCGCGAGCTGCTTCCAGGTCTCCCCGATCCAGGTCTCGGCGTCTCCCTGGCCCGCGAACTCCTCCTGGCCGCCGCCGGGCGTCACCGCGCTGCCGTCCGCCTTCTCGTACCGCCACGTCCAGACCATGCCGGCTCCTCCCACTGACCACGCTGCCTGTGTTGCTGCGCACCATAGCCTGCCCGGCCCGATCTTCCGTATGCCTGGTCCGGCGGCCCGGTCCGGCAGGATGGGCGGCATGGCGACCCCCTCCGAGCCCACCCGTCCCCCGCTGCCCCGCACCCTGCTGCTCGGCGGCGCCCGCTCCGGCAAGTCCACCCGCGCCGAACAGCTGCTCGCCGACCACCCGGACGTCCTGTACGTGGCCACCGGCGGCACCCGGGACGGCGACGCCGAGTGGGCCCAGCGGGTCGCGCTGCACCGGGAGCGCCGCCCGTCGAGCTGGCGCACCGCCGAGACCTGCGACCTGGAGGCCGTGCTGGCCGACCCCACCGACCCGGCCCCGGTGCTGGTCGACTGCCTGGCGCTGTGGCTGACCTCCGTCATGGACGAGTGCGACGCCTGGGACGACGAGGCCTGGGCGGACCGGGGCGAGCGCGCGGTCCAGCTCCGTTGCGAGGCGCTGGCTCGCGCCTGGGCGGCCACCGGGCGCACGGTCGTCGCGGTGAGCAACGAGGTCGGCATGGGCGTCGTCCCCGCCACCGCTGCGGGCCGCCGCTTCCGCGACACCCTGGGCCGGCTCAACATGGCCGTGGCGGACGCCTCGGAGCGGGTCCTGCTGGTCGTGGCCGGGCAGGTGCTGACCGTCAAGCCAGCCGCAGGCTGAACACCTTCGGCGTGTAGCCTTCCGGACGATGGACACGACCGTGGATCTCGATACGTTCTCCTCTCTCGTCGAGCGCCCCGACGAGAGCGCCCGGCGGGCCGCCGACGAGCGCTGGCAGGCGGCCGACCGCCCGCGCGGCGGGCTCGGCAGGCTGGAGGAGCTGGGCAGCTGGCTGGCCTCCGTGCAGGGGCGCTCCCCGGTGCGGCCGATCTCCGCTCCCAAGGTGCTCCTGTTCGCCGCCGACCACGGCGTCGCGGCGCTCGGGGTGTCCCGGATGCCCGCCGAGGGCGGCACCGCGGCCCGGGTGCGGGCCGTGCTCGACGGCAGCGCGCCGGTGTCCCGGCTGGCCGCGCGCTACGGCGCCCGGGTGCGGGTCGTCGACGTCGCGGTGGACGCCGACCCGGCCGACTTCCCGGACGAGGTGGTCACCCACCGGATCCGGCGCGGCTCCGGGCGGATCGACGTCGAGGACGCGCTCACCGCGCAGGAGACCGTCCGGGCGTTCCGGGCCGGCATGGCCGTCGCCGACGAGGAGGCCGACGCCGGCACCGACCTGGTGCTGCTCGGCGACCTCGGGGTCGGCGCCACCACGGTGGCCGGCGTGCTGGTCGGCGCGCTCTGCGGGACGGACGCGGCGGCGGTGACCGGGCGCGGCTCCGGAATCGACGACCGGGTGTGGATGGTCAAGTGCGCCACGATCCGGGACTCGCTGCGGCGGGCCCGGCCGGTGCTCGGCGACCAGCTCGCGCTGCTCGGCGCCACCGGCGGGGCCGACTTCGCGGCGATCACCGGCTTCCTGCTCCAGGCGGCCGTGCGGCGGCTGCCGGTGGTGCTGGACGGTGTGGTCTCGGCGGCCTGCGCGCTGGTCGCGCAGCGGATCGCCTTCCGGGCGCCCGAGTGGTGGCGGGCCGGGCAGTCCAGCGGCGAGCCGGCCCAGGCGAAGGCGTACGACCGGCTGACCCTGACGCCGTTGCAGGACCAGGGCATCACCATGGGCGAGGGCTTCGGCGCGCTGCTGGCGCTGCCCCTGCTCCAGGCGGCGGGGGACGTGCTCGCGGACGAGGCGCCGAAGCCGTTCGTGCCGATGGCGCCGAGCGCGCCGAAGGAGCAGCCGAGGCTGCCTTCGGCGGCGGACCTGCTGCGGAAGCTGTAGCGGACCGGCCCGCGCCCCCGGCCGACGGCACGACAACCCCGGGAACGCCCCTGCCAGGGGCGTTCCCGCCGTGAGAGGAACGCGTTCATGGCGAGCGGCACCGATCGGGCCACCTGGGCCGACGGCCTGCGGTTCGGGTTCGGCACGCTGTCCGTACTGCGGGTGCGGGTGGAACGGTGGGACCGGGCGGCGGCGGCCCGGGCGATGCTGACGGCTCCGCTGGTCGGGCTGGTGCTGGGCGCACTGGCCGCCGCGGCCGGGGCCCTGGTGTCCTGGCGGGCGGGCGGGCCGCTCGGCGCGGTGACCGCGGTGGGAGTGCTCGCCGGGCTGACCCGGGGACTCCACCTGGACGGCCTGGCGGACGTCGCCGACGGACTGGGCAGCGGCAAGCCGGCCGAGGACGCGCTGCGCATCATGAAGCAGTCCGACATCGGCCCGTTCGGCGTGCTGACCCTGGTGCTCGTCCTGCTCGCCCAGGTGGCCGCGCTGGCCGGACAGTTCGCCCACTCCCCGCTGCGCGGCGCGCTCGCGGTGCTCGCCTCGGCGACGGCCGCGCGGTGCGCGCTCGCCTGGGGCTGCCTGCGGTCGGTGCCGGCCGCCCGGCCGGGGGGGCTGGGGGCGATGGTGGCGGGCACCGTGGCGCCCGCCGGAGCCGCCGCCGCGACGGCCGCCGCGGCACTCGCCCTGGCCGCGGCGGGACTGTCCGACGGATGGTCAGCCCTCCGTCTCCCGCTGGCCGTTGTGCTCGGCACGGGCTGCGCCCGACTGCTGCTCGGACGGTGTGTGCGCAGGTTCGGCGGGATCACCGGTGACGTGCTCGGCGCGATGGCCGAAACCGCCGCGACCGCCTCGCTGTTCGCCCTGGCGTTGCTCGGCTGATACCGGGCGGCGCGTGATCCCAGCATGCGGACTACCATGCGTGGAGCACCGCAGCCCTGCACCGTGGCAGGTCCTGCCCGCCCGGCGCGTACCGAGGAGCCGGGGCCTCTGGTGTGCGCGGCCGCCTCGGACGGACGCGCGCGCCAGGGGGCCCGGACCCCGGAGGCCCGCCGGCGGACGGCCTGCGACGGCGGGCTGCGCCGGTGCGGCAGCCTCGCCGTGGCCGGCCGTGGACCGCGAAAGAACAGGACGCATTACGTGACTGCATTGTCTGTGAGCACCTCCTCCGCCGCCTCGCTGCGCGCGGACGCCCTGGTGATCGGTGTCGCGAAGGGCCCGAAGGGCATCGTGCTGGCCCCCGGCGCCGAGGCCGTCAACGAGGCGTTCGAGGGCAAGCTGACCGAGGTCCTCAGCACCCTGGGCGCGACCGGCGCCGAGGGCGAGGCCGTCAAGGTCCCCTCCCCCGCCGGCCTGAAGGCCGCGCTCGTGCTCGCGGTCGGCCTGGGCGAGGCCGCCGAGGACGGCTACCAGCCGGAGGCGCTGCGCCGCGCCGCCGGTGTCGCCGCCCGTACGCTGGCCGGCGCCAAGAAGGCCGCGCTGGCCCTGCCCGCCGAGTCCGCCGCCGACATCGAGGCGGTCGCGCTGGGCGGCCTTCTCGGCTCGTACGCCTTCGGCACGTACAAGGCCAACGGCAACGGCAAGGAGCCGGTCGGCGAGCTGGTCCTGCTGGCCGCCCGCAAGGGCAGCAAGGACGCCAAGGCCGCCGTGGAGCGCGCCGCCGCGGTCGGCGAGGAGATGAACCGGGCCCGCGACCTGGTCAACACCGCGCCGAACGACCTGAACCCGAAGAGCTTCGCCGCGATCGCCCAGGCGGCCGGCAAGGAGCACGGCCTCAAGGTCGAGGTGCTGGACGAGAAGGCGCTGACCAAGGGCGGCTTCGGCGGCCTGCTGGGCGTCGGCGTCGGCTCGGAGAACCCGCCCCGCCTGGTGAAGGTGGCCTACACCCACCCGAAGGCCAAGGCCACCCTGGCGTTCGTCGGCAAGGGCATCACCTACGACTCGGGCGGCATCTCGCTGAAGCCGGCCGGCCACAACGAGACCATGAAGTGCGACATGGCCGGCGCCGCCGCCGTGTTCGCCGCCGTGGTGGCCGCCAAGCGCCTGGGCCTGGCCGTCAACGTGACGGGCTGGCTGGCGCTGGCCGAGAACATGCCGTCCGGCTCCGCCACCCGCCCGGGTGACGTGCTGAAGATGTACGGCGGCAAGACCGTCGAGGTCCTGAACACGGACGCCGAGGGCCGCCTGGTGCTGGCCGACGCGATCGTGCGGGCCGGCGAGGAGAACCCGGACGTCATCGTCGACGTGGCCACCCTGACCGGCGCCATGGTGCTGGCCCTGGGCAACCGCACCTTCGGCGTGATGGCCAACGACGACGAGCTGCGCGAGGAGCTGCACGTCCTGGCCGGCGAGGCGGGCGAGCAGTCCTGGCCGATGCCGCTGCCGGCGGACCTGCGCAAGGGCTTCACCGAGTCGACCATCGCCGACCTGGCCAACATGGGCGAGCGGATGGGCGGCGGCCTGGTGGCCGGCCTGTTCCTGAAGGAGTTCGTGGCCGAGGGCATCGACTGGGCGCACCTGGACATCGCCGGTCCGGCGTTCCACGAGGGCGCGCCGTACGGCTACACCCCGAAGGGCGGCACCGCGAGCGCGGTGCGCACCCTGGTCCGCTTCGCCGAGCAGCGGGCGAACGGCAAGGCCTGATCCAGGCATGCCCTGAACCAGGCACCCCGGGACCCGGGGCACCCCCTGGTCCAGGACCCGCTGCGACGGGGCCCGGCGCGTGTGCGCCGGGCCCCGTCGTCGTTCCGGCCCGGTTACCTGCGAGTAGGGCCGGTGGCCGTGGCGCACCTCTGTTCGCTGCGGGCGAAACTTTGTTCCACAGTACGGAAGAAGCTGCGACGGGCAACGCGGAAGACGCCCGTCCGGCGGCTGTCAACACCGCGCTGAGCTGCGATGATGCCCTTCCGTCGGGGGTGTTCGCGCCCCGGTGACCGCTCCGCGGGACACCCCTGGGGCGGACCCGGACATCAGCCACCGTGAACAAGTGCGAAGATGTATTTCCGGCACGACTGGGCGCCCCACAAAGGCTTCCGACCCACCGGACCGCGACCGGCCCGGCGACCCACCCCATGCATGGAGGACGTGACGTGGCGAACGACGCCAGCACCGTTTTCGACGTTGTCATTCTCGGAGGCGGAAGCGGCGGTTACGCCGCGGCGCTCCGCGCCGCTCAGCTGGGCCTGAGCGTCGCCCTGGTCGAGAAGGGTGAGCTGGGCGGCACCTGCCTGCACCGCGGCTGCATCCCGACCAAGGCGCTCCTGCACGCCGCGGAGATCGCGGACGAGACGAAGGAGGCCGCCGAGTTCGGCGTTCTGGCCACCTTCCAGGGCATCGACATCAACGGCGTCCACAAGTACAAGGACGACGTCATCGCCGGCCTGTACAAGGGCCTCCAGGGCCTGGTGGCCTCCCGCAAGGTCACCTTCATCCAGGGCGAGGGCAAGCTCTCCTCGCAGACCTCGGTGGACGTCAACGGCCAGCGCATCGAGGGCCGCCACATCGTCCTGGCCACCGGCTCCGTGCCGCGCTCGATCCCGGGCCTGGAGATCGACGGCAACCGCGTGATCTCCTCCGACCACGCCCTGAAGCTCGGCTTCATCCCGAAGTCGGCCGTCATCCTCGGCGGCGGCGTGATCGGCGTCGAGTTCGCCTCGGTCTGGAAGTCCTTCGGCGTCGAGGTCACCATCGTCGAGGCGCTGCCGCACCTCGTCCCGCTGGAGGACGAGAACTCCTCCAAGCTGCTGGAGCGCGCGTTCCGCAAGCGCGGCATCAAGTTCGAGCTGAAGGCCCGCTTCTCGGGCGTCGAGTACACCGAGACCGGTGTGCGCGTCTCCACCGAGAACGGCAAGCAGATCGACGCCGACCTGCTGCTCGTCGCCATCGGCCGCGGCCCGGTCTCCTCCGGCCTCGGCTACGAGGAGAACGGCGTCGCGATGGACCGCGGCTACGTCCTGGTCGACGAGTACATGCGCACCAACGTGCCCACCATCTCCGCCGTCGGCGACCTCGCCCCGACCCTCCAGCTGGCCCACGTCGGCTTCGCCGAGGGCATCCTGGTCGCCGAGCGCCTGGCCGGCCTCAAGCCGGTGCCGATCGACTACGACGGCGTTCCGCGCGTGACCTACTCCAACCCCGAGGTGGCCTCCGTCGGCATCTCCGAGGCCAAGGCCGTCGAGCTGTACGGCAAGGAGAAGGTCGTCACCCTGAAGTACAACCTGGCCGGCAACGGCAAGAGCAAGATCCTGAAGACCGCCGGCGAGATCAAGCTCGTCCAGGTCAAGGACGGCGCCGTGGTCGGCGTCCACATGGTCGGCGCCCGCATGGGCGAGCAGGTCGGAGAGGCCCAGCTGATCTACAACTGGGAGGCTCTCCCGGCCGAGGTCGCGCAGCTCATCCACGCGCACCCGACCCAGTCCGAGGCCCTGGGCGAGGCGCACCTGGCGCTGGCCGGCAAGCCGCTGCACGCGCACGACTGATCACGCCCCACCCCCTTTCCCGGTACTTCCCGTACGCAAGTACCTCCCGTACGCAAGACTTGATAGGAGTCGCTGAAACCATGGCGGTCTCAGTAACACTGCCCGCGCTGGGCGAGAGCGTTTCCGAGGGCACCGTCACCCGCTGGCTGAAGGCCGAGGGTGAGCGTGTCGAGGTCGACGAGCCGCTGCTGGAGGTGTCGACCGACAAGGTCGACACCGAGATCCCGGCCCCGGCCTCCGGCATCCTGGCCTCGATCAAGGTCGCCGAGGACGAGACCGTCGAGGTGGGCGCCGAGCTGGCGATCATCGACGACGGCTCGGGCGCCCCGGTCGCCGCCGCGGCCCCCGCCGCCGAGGCCGCGCCCGTCGCCGCCCCGGCCCCGGTCGCCGCCCCGGTCGCCGCTGCTCCGGCTCCGGCTCCGGTTGCCGCTCCGGCCCCGGTCGCCGCCGCGCCGGCCGCCGACGCCACCCCGGTGCTG
>NZ_JBSHAP010000167.1:0-17146 GCF_053611565.1 Kitasatospora sp. NPDC054795 | reverse complement strand
CCCCGATCGAACGATCGAGGCCGGGGATGTCAACATATCTGGCGTTGACTTTTGGCACGCTGTTGAGTTCTCAAGGAACGGACGCTTCCTTCGGATCGCCTTCCAGCGGACCCTCCGGGCTTCGTTCTTTCGTGTTTCCAGCTTATCAGATGTTTTCCGCTCCGTTTTCCGGAGTTTCATTCATCCAATTTCCCGAACTGGTCGGGTCTGCTTTTCGCGACGTCCCCCACATTAGCTCATTTCGAGTGCTACCCGAAATTCACGCTCACCCGGTCGGCGGGAATGCCAAGAAGCCCATTTTCATGGGGATCAGAGTGAGAGTGGGTCTTGCTGAGTGGGATGGCCGCTCCAGCGACTCGTTCAACACTAGGCCACCTGGAGGACATCGTCAAACGTCGAGGGCCGGATCTGTCCAGATCCGGCCCTCGGGGCTCAAAGACGCAGCTCAGAGCAGGTGTGCTTCCAGCCAAGCTTCAACCGGCCGGTCCGTCGACCAGCCCGTCGGCCAGTCAGCCGGCGGCGACCAGCTCCGCCGCCGCCAGGTTGCGCTTTCCACGCCGCAGCACGAGCCAGCGGCCGTGCAGCAGGTCGGCCTCGGTCGGCACGGCCTCCTCGTCCGTCACCTTGACGTTGTTGAGGTAGGCGCCGCCTTCCTTGATCGTCCGGCGGGCGGCCGAGCGGCTCGGCGACAGACCGACGGCGACCAGCAGGTCGACCACCGTCTGGAGCTCGGACACCTCGGCCTTCGGGACCTCGGCCAGGGCGGCGGCCAGGGTCGGGGCCTCCAGATCCGCGAGGTCGCCCTGGCCGAACAGCGCCTTGGACGCGGCGACCGCGCGCTCGTACTGCTCGGCGCCGTGCACCAGCGTGGTGAGCTCCTCGGCGAGGGCGCGCTGGGCGAGACGGGCGGCGGGGCGCTCGGTGGTCTCGCGCTCCAGTTCCTCGATCTCATCCTTCGAGCGGAAGCTGAAGATCCGCAGGAAGTTGGGGACGTCCCGGTCGTCCGCGTTCAGCCAGAACTGGTAGAAGGCGTACGGGGTGGTCAGCTCGGGGTCGAGCCAGACCGTACCGGACTCGGTCTTGCCGAACTTGGTGCCGTCGGCCTTGACGATCAGCGGCGTGGCCAGAGCGTGGACGGACTTGCCGTCGGCCTTGCGGATCAGATCCGTGCCGGCGGTCAGGTTGCCCCACTGGTCGCTGCCGCCGGTCTGCAGGGCGCAGCCGTAGCGACGGTTCAGCTCCAGGTAGTCCATGCCCTGGAGGATCTGGTAGCTGAACTCGGTGTAGCTGATGCCCGCGTCGGAGTTGAGCCGCCGGGCGACGGCCTCCTTGGCGATCATGTTGTTGACCCGGAAGTACTTGCCCACGTCGCGCAGCAGGCTGATCGCCGACATCCCGGACGTCCAGTCCAGGTTGTTGACCATTCGTGCCGCGTACGGGCCCTCGAAGTCGAGGAAGCGCGAGATCTGGCCGCGCAGGCGCTCGACCCAGCCGGCCACCGTCTCGGGGTCGTTGAGCACGCGCTCGGCGGTGGGCTTCGGGTCGCCGATCAGGCCCGTGGCGCCACCGACCAGGCCGAGCGGGAGGTTCCCCGCCTGCTGGATGCGGCGCATGGTGAGGATCTGCACCAGGTTGCCGAGGTGCAGGCTGGGGGCCGTCGGGTCGAAGCCGCAATAGAACGTGACCGGGCCGTCCGCGAACGCCTTGCGCAGTGCGTCCTCGTCAGTGGACAGGGCGATCAGCCCACGCCACTGCAGCTCGTCGACGATGTCCGTCACGGTCACGCTTCTCCTTCGATCGGGCGTCCGACCAGTGCTGGCCCGGTTCGATCGGGCCCCGGGTCGGTACGACTCCAGCCTGATAGAGCCTACGCGGTTCCGGCCAGCGAGTTTCCCCGAGGCACCCCATCATGCTGGGCAGCCCGCTCTCCCGGTCCCTCCCCCGATACCGGAAATTCCGTTGTTCGACGGCTGTGGGCCCATTCAGAGTGGTTCCACCGCCGTGCGGCGGCAGTGACGTGTGTGGAGACGGTCGTGCCGCCGTGGCACGCCCGCGGGAAGGGTGTGCCAAGTGCGCAACACGCTGGTTCTGAACGCGAGCTACGAGCCCCTGACGACGGTGTCGCTCCAGCGCGCCGTCGTCCTGGTGCTCCAGGACAAGGCGGTGGTGGAGCAGGCGCATCCGCTGCGCTCGATCCGGGGGACGGGCGTGGCCGTCCCGGTGCCACGGGTGATCAGACTGCAACGGTACGTACGGGTGCCGTTCCGACAACAGGCTCCGTGGTCACGGCGGGGTGTCCTGGCCCGGGACCAGCACCTGTGCGCGTACTGCGGCCGGCGGGCCACCACGGTGGACCACCTCCAGCCCAGGTCGCGCGGTGGTGCCGACAGCTGGATGAACACCGTCGCCGCGTGCGCGGAGGACAACCAGCACAAGGCGGACCGCACACCGGAGCAGGCCGGGATGAAGCTGCTGCGGCGGCCGTTCGAGCCGACGCCGCAGGCCAGTCTGATGCTGGCGCTCGGTCTGCGCAGCTCGGAGGTCCGGGACCTCGCCGACTGGCTGCCGGCCGTACCGGGTCGGCCCGTCTCCGCGGCGTGAGGCGATTGCCGGGAGGCTGTTCGCGGGAGACGGCTCGCGGGAGGCGGTTCCGGGGAACGGGAGCACTCTCGACGTTCTCGACCTGAGGGCACTCTCAGCGCCGGGGCGGCGGGTGGGGCGGCGCCGGCGTGGTACAGGGCGGAAGGCCTCAGTCCTTCGCCTGGTACCCCGCCGCCGTGCCGTAGTTGGTCGAGTGCTCAGGCACCACGACCACCTGTCCGCCGCCGATCAGCACTCGTCCGGAGATCAGCAGTGAACCGGTGCCGGCCGGGAAGTTGCCACCGGTCGCCTCCTGGCCGCCCGCCAGCGGGAACCTGCTGAGACGGGCGGGCTGGTCACGGCGTTCGTCGGCGGCGAGCACCAGCGATCCGCCGTCGATGCCGATCGCCCGGACGGCGCCCTTCGCGGCGCTCGGCACCTTCCAGCGCTGCTTGCCGGTGTCCAGGTCGTAGCCGACCGCGGCCACCAGCCCGCCGCCGTTCGGCGGTTCCAGGGTGGTGACCATCGTGCGGCCCTCGAAGTAGACGCCAGGAGTGGCCGAAAACATACCGTGGGCGACGTCCAGCCGGCCGCCGTCGACGGCCACCGGGATCTCGGCGGCCGGGTCGCCGCCCGCGCCCCAGGCGAACACCCGGTCGTCCTCGGGCTTCCCACCGGTCGTGAGGACCACGGACGGCTCGGCGGACAGCACCGTCACCGTCTTCGGCTGATTGTTCAGACCCCGCCACCAGCCGACCTTGCCGTCCGCGATGTTCAGCGCGACGGCCTGGTCGGCGGGGGTCGAATCGGCGCAGGAGGAGGCGACGAGCACGGTCTTTCCGCTGACGCCGCCGGACAGGGTGCAGAACTTGCCCTGGCCGGTGTACTGCCAGACGTCCTTCCCGTCGGCCGACTCCCAGGCCAGCGCCCGGTCGTCGCTGACGGCCACCACCTTGTCCTCGGTGACACCGACCCGCGCCGAGTAGGCACCCTTCGTGTCCGAGAGGGTCTTGGTCCACGCGGTCCTGCCGGTCTTGGTGTCCACGGCGGACAGCAGCGTGCAGGGACTCTTCGGATCGGCCTGCGGACGGAACAGCGCCGCGCCCAGGCCCGCCTGGTTCACTCCCGCCGACAGCCCGCACGGGACGGCCCCGGCGGCTGGCGGCTCCACCGACCAGGTCGGCTTGCCGCCCGCCCGGTCGTACGCGCGGACACCGGCGCCGTCGGCCCGGACCACCGCGTCGGCCAGCAGCCAGCTGCCGATCAGCGTGTCGTCGCCCCCGGCCGGACCGGCCACGGTGGGCTGCGCGGCCCAGGCCCTGGTGTGCGCCACCGCGAAGCCCGGCTCACCGCCGCTGCTCGCCGCCGCGCTGCCACCGCCCTCGGTTCCGACCATCAGCCCCGCCGCCACCAGCACCCCCAGCGCGGCCACCCCGGCACCGGTCCGCACCAGCAGGGCCTTGCGGCTGGGCACGTGATCCCCTGCCAGCACCGCGTCGGCGGCCTTGCGTGCCTTGGCGGAGAGCGAAGAGGCCGCGCCCGTGCCGGCACGGGCACCGGAGCCACGGCCGGCACCTCGGCGCGTGGAGGCCCGCGACGGCGAGGCGGGCTCGGCCTGCGACTCGGGGGCCTGGTCCGTGGCAGTCTCCGCGGACTGCTCCGGGACGGTCACGGGCACCTGCCCGGCCTCTTCGAGGTGCACGTAGCCGTCCGCCGAGTACTCCGCCCCGGCCGGGACGTACAAGCCCTCCCCGGCGGGCTGCCGCGGGGCGGCGTACGGTGTGGCGGCCTGATGCGGCTGCGCGTGGTCCGGGTACTGCGGATACGGCTGGTACTGCTCCTGAACGCCGCCGTAGTGGCCTTGATCCTGGCCCTGGACGTAGCCGCCCTCGACATAGCCGGTCCGGCCGTATCCACTGTGGTCGTAACCGCTCTGGTCATAGTCGGCCCGGTCATGACCGGCCTGGCCGTAGCCGGTCTCGTAGCCGGTGTGTCCGTAGACGTCTTGGCCGAGCTGCGGCTGCTGCCCGTACTCGAGCGAGCCGTAACCCGCCTGCTGCTGCGGCTGCCACTGCGACGGCTGCTCCGGCGGCTGCTGCTCGGAGTACCCGCCGTGCCCGCCGTTCTGCCAGTCCGAGTGGCCCTCGGACGGCCACGGCTGTTGGGGGTGGGCGTCTCCGAAGGGCTCCTGCGCCATCCGTTCCGTCCCTCCCGAGCCATCTGCCTGCCGATGCGGCAGTCAGCATCTCACGCCCGCCCGGAGAGGCGGCCCGGGCCCTCGGTCGGACGGGCCCGGGCTCCTCGGTCGTGCCGCGTCAGGCCGCCGACTCGACGCGCAGTGCCTCGTCGATCCGGGCGGCAAGGGTGAAGTCCAGCCCGGTGAGGCCACCGGCGCTGTGGGTGGACAGGACGAAGCGCAGGGTTCGCCAGCGGATGTCGATGTCGGGGTGGTGGTCGAGCGCCTCGGCCTGCTCGGCGACGGAGACGACCACCCGGATCGCAGCCGGGAAGTCCGGCGCGTCGGCGGTACGGGCGATGCTGCCGCCCTCCCGCTTCCATTGGGGCAGCGCCGCCAGGGCTGCCGTGATCTCGTCCTCGTTCAGCCGCGCCCTGCTGCTCATCGCCGCACTCCTGGTGGGTCGTCCGGTGGGTCGTCGCTCCGGGGCCGGGGCTCCGGAGCCCGGGATTCCGGGCCGTTCAGAGTGCCCGGGAACCGGTGTCAGGCGGCCTTCCGGCGCGGACGGGCCACCAGCTCGCCGCCGCAGTTGGGGCAGGTGGCGGCCATGGCCTCGGTGCAGTCCGGGCAGAAGGTGCACTCGTAGGAACATATCGAGGCGCGGCCGTCCGCGGTCAGCGACACCGCGCAGCGCTCGCAGCTCTCACGCATCTCCAAGGCCATGGCGTACTCCTCCGACCTGCATACGGTCTGACAGTCGTTCAACTCAACAACAGCTTGGTGACGGCCACGAGGCCAACCACCACGATGACGACGCGCAGCGCGGTCGGCGGGAGGCGACGGCCGACCTTGGCCCCGAGTAGGCCTCCGACCAGCGAACCCGCCGCGATCAGACCGGCGGCGGCCCAGTTCACGGTCGAGGTGAAGAGGAAGAAGAGCGCGGCGACCGCGTTCACGATCAGCGCCAGAGCGTTCTTGACCGCGTTGATCCGCTGGAGTTCCTCCTGGAGCAGCATGCCCATCAGCGCCATCAGCAGCACGCCCTGCGCGGCACCGAAGTAGCCGCCGTAGATGCCGGTCAGGAACACCCCGACCAGCAGTACCGGGCTGCCGTCCGGATCGCCGCCGGGGCGGCGGCGGGCGGCGACGGCCTTGGCCACCCGGGGCTGGATCACCACCAGCACGAGCGCCAGCAGGATCAGCGCCGGGACGATCGCGTCGAAGGCCCCGCTCGGCAGCTTGATCAGCAGCAGCGCGCCGAGCAGCCCGCCGAGCAGGGAGGCGGTGCCCATGCGCAGCACGCGGCGCCCTTGGTCGGCCAGTTCGCGGCGGTACCCGATCACCCCGCTGAGCGAGCCGGGGACCAGGCCGAAGGAGTTGGAGACATTGGCGGTGACCGGTGGGATGCCCACGGCGAGCAGAACCGGGAAGGTGATCAGCGTGCCGGAGCCGACGATCACGTTGATCAGCCCGGCGCCGACGCCGACCACCAGGACGGCGATCGACTCCCAGAGCGTCATGGGTCACCTCTCCTCTCGGTCCTGTCCGAGGGGATCATGCCGGACGGCCCTGCGGGCCGACCAGACCCGCCCACGATTTCGGGACGCACGCCACAGTGCCCGGTACGTACGCTTCGGCACCGTGAAAGGCCGAGGGCCCGCCACCTCTCGGCAGCGGGCCCTCGGCGAAGCACGGTTCGGCCGATCACTCCGGGTCGATCTTCGGGTACTCCCGGGCCGGGTCCACCCGGGGACGGGCAGCGCCCTTCTCGGTGTCCACCGGCCGCGGGCCGGACGCCGGATCCAACGGCACCTGGGTGGCGGCCGGGACCGTCTGCGGGACACTGGGCGCCGCGACCGCGCCGCCGTTCACCCCGCCGTTGCCGGTCAGGCCGGTGAAGGCACCGCCGAGGCCCTTGAGCGCGTCGCCGACCTCGCTGGGGATGATCCAGAGCTTGTTGGAGTCGCCCTTGGCCAGCTCGGGCAGGGTCTGGAGGTACTGGTAGGCGAGCAGCTTCTGGTCGGCGTCGCCGTCGTGGATGGCCTCGAAGACCGTCCGGATCGCGGCCGCCTCACCGTCCGCGCGCAGGACCGCGGCCTGCGCCTCACCCTCCGCCTTGAGCACCTCGGCCTGCTTCTCACCCTCGGCCTTGAGGATCTGGGCCTGGCGCTGGCCCTCGGCGGTGAGGATCGCGGCGCGCTTGTCCCGGTCGGCGCGCATCTGCTTCTCCATCGAGTCCTGGATGGAGGTCGGCGGCTCGATCGCCTTCAGCTCGACACGGTTGACCCGGATGCCCCACTTGCCGGTGGCCTCGTCCAGGACACCGCGCAGGCCGGCGTTGATGACCTCTCGCGAGGTCAGCGTGGACTCCAGGTCCATCGAGCCGATGATGTTGCGCAGCGTGGTGACGGTCAGCTGCTCGATCGCCTGGATGTAGCTGGCGACCTCGTACGTCGCGGCGCGGGGGTCGGTCACCTGGTAGTAGATGACGGTGTCGATGTTGACGACCAGGTTGTCCTGGGTGATCACCGGCTGCGGCGGGAACGGCACAACCTGTTCACGCAGGTCGATCCGGTTGCGGACGCGGTCGATGAACGGGACGACGATGTTCAGCCCTGCGTTGAGCGTCCGGGTGTAGCGGCCGAAGCGCTCCACGATCGCGGCGCTGGCCTGCGGGATGACCTGGATCGTCTTGATCAGCGCGATGAAAGCCACCACGACCAGGACGACCAAAACGATAAGGACGGGTTCCACGGACTCTCCCCTAGACGACCAGGGCGGTCGCGCCCTGGATTTCGACGACGTCGACCTGCTGTCCAGGCTGGTACACCTGGCCCGGGTGAAGCGCACGGGCCGACCAGATCTCACCGTTCAACTTGATCCGCCCGCCCTCCCCGTCGACGGTTTCCGCGACGACCGCGGTGGCGCCCTGGAGCGCCTCGATGCCCATCTTGACCTGCGGGCCCTTCTGAAGCTGCCGGTAGGCGATCGGGCGGACGAAGACCACCAGTGCGACCGAGACGACGACGAAGGTCAGGGTCTCAGCGACCACTCCCCCGCCCAGCGCGGCCACGACGGCGGCGGCCAGCGCCCCGACCGCGAACATGGCGAACTCCGGCATCGCGGTGAGCACCAACGGTATGCCGAGCCCTGCGGCGGCCAGGAGCCACCAGATCCAGCTGTCCACACGTCCATCCTAGGGAGCGAAGGCCTTCGAAGCGGACAGTTCCCGCAGGTCGAGGGGCGGAAACCGGTCGCGCGTGCGACCGGTTTCCGACGGCCTTCCGGATGAGCGGACGAAGGGGCCTCAGCCCAGCGGCAGACCCTGGGCCGACCAGCGGTCTCCGTGCCGCTCCAGGGTGAGCGGCAGGCCGAAGCACTTGGAGAGATTACGGGCGGTCAGCTCTGTGTCGATCGGGCCGGCCGTGAGCACCTTCCCCTGTCGGATCATCAGGACGTGGGTGAAGCCCGGCGCGATCTCCTCGACGTGGTGGGTGACCATCGCCATGGCCGGGGCGAACTCGTCCTGGGCGAGCGCGCCGAGCCGGCGGACCAGATCCTCGCGGCCGCCGAGGTCGAGGCCGGCCGCAGGCTCGTCGAGCAGCAGCAGCTCGGGGTCGGTCATCAGGGCGCGGGCGATCAGGGTGCGCTTGCGCTCGCCCTCGGAGAGGGTGCCGAACTTGCGGTCGGTGAGGTTGGCCATGCCGAGGCGGTCGAGCAGCGCGAGGGCCCGGACCTCATCCGACTGCTCGTAGGTCTCCTGCCAGCTGACCGTCATGCCGTACGCGGCAGTGAGGACGGTCTGGAGCACGGTCTGCTCGGCCGGCAGCTTGTCGAACATGGCGGCGCCGGCCAGGCCGATCCGGGAACGCAGCTCGAAGACGTCGATCTCGCCGAGCTTCTCACCCAGCACCGTGACCTTGCCCGAGGTCGGGAACAGGTACGAGGAGGCGATCTGCAACAGCGTGGTCTTGCCGGCGCCGTTCGGGCCCAGGATGACCCAACGCTCGCCCTCGGAGATGGACCACGAGACCTGGTCGACCAGCGCGCGCCCCTCCCGGACCACGGATACGTCCACCAGCTCCAGCACGTCGCTCATGCCTACGCCTTCCCCAAAAACAAGATTCTCGGCCGTCGGTGCGGGCGGCGAGCCTACTCCGGCAGCCGGTGGGCACGGGGTGGGTGCGCCGCACACGCATGGGCAAACCTACGCCACGCGGATGACCGCCGATTCCGTAGGCTGGCCGGATGCTCGTGACTCCTGCCGACAATCCGTACGAAGAGCCCCGTTCGGGGCGGCTCACCGCATGGGGCAACGCCTTGCTGGCGGGCCTGGTGCCGCCGGACGACGCCGCCGCGGCCGTCCTGGGCCGGGACGAGATCCACCGGGTCACCGGACTGCCCGGCGACGAGCCCGGCGAGCAGCACGGGCTGACCTGGGCGCTGGGGCGGCTGCGGGTGCTCGGTACGAAGGGCCTGCGTCTCGCGCTGCCCTCAGCCGGGCATCCGCTCGGGCTGACCGGTCCGAAGGCCTTCAACGAGCAGGCCATGAGTGTGGGTGAGGCCGTCCTGGCCGTGGGTGCACCACTCGGGCTGGTGCCGGAGGTGGAGGTGTACGGCCCGGCCGGCGACCGCTCGGCCACCGTGCTGTGGCGTTGTTCCGAGGTCAACGACACACCTCCGGCGGACGTGCCGTCGCTCCACGAGGCCGAACGTGAACTGGCCGACGGGCTGCGGGAGGCGACCGTCATGCTCGCCCGCCTCGACGTGGCCGGCGCCGGACCTGAGGCCTTGCGCGCCCTGGATGCCTACCGCCGCCGTGGCCACAGCGAGCTGCTCGCTCCCGGGTACCCGCCCCGGGCTGTCCGTGTCCTGGAGTCGGCCCGCCAGGTGTCCGCCCTGCTCTCCATCGCCTCCGGCGGCCACGGCGCTGCCGTCAGCGCCTCCGAGATGGCGGCCCGCCAATCCGCCCTGGCCCCGCTGCGGCGCACCGCCCGGCGCGCCCAGGTCGCCGCCTACAACGCCCTCGTGGACGAGCGAGACGATCGCTGAGAGGTGCCGGGCCCCGGAGTCGGCGGCGGCGAGCGCGATCACCTCGGCGCGCTCGTATCTGCCGTCGGGCCCGGCGGCCGGGCTTCCCGGCACCGTCGTGGCCACCAGCCGGCACCGGGGCCACCCCAGGACTTCGGCTGCCTCCTCCGCCGAGTAGCTCTCTGCGAGTCTCCGTTCCAGCGCCTCGGCCGCGGCCCGTGCCGTGGCCGCAGCCTTGTGCATGCGCTCCGTGACAGTTTGCTGCACCACGGCATACGGGACGGCGGCCAAGGCCTCCCGGCTGTAGGTCGGCCAGCCCCGGTATCCGCCGCAGGGGCGTAGCTCTCCGGCGGCGGCGAGCCGCCTGATGTCCTCAACGATCACCAGCAGACCTGTGGTGTGGCCCAACACCGTGGCCGCCTTGGCCGCCCCCACGGGCGGCACGGCGCCGAGCGCGAGGATGATCTCCTCGGTGCGGGCCTTCAGCTGTACCTCGACGAGCGCCGACCACGTGCCGTTGTCGAGGTCCGGCTCGGGGATCAGTTCACGTTCCCGTGCCAGGTTGAACTGCCAACGCCGCATGCGCAGTCGGCGTCTCAGCAGCTCTGGCCCGTAGGCCTCCCGGTCGCGGGCTGTCTCCCGGGCCAACCTCGCTCTGCGCTCGACGGCCTCTGTTGCACGATTCTCTGCCCTCACCACCTGACATCCGGACAAGGGGCGTCCTGGCGCCCGCCCTCGGCCTCCGTTCTCGGCAGTCGGTTGCGACCCGGGCCCGGACATCGGAGGCTCGTCGAACAGGCGGCATGTCACCTCAAGCTCATGGGCCAGCACGACAGGCCCGCACTGATTGCGCATCGCGTTCATCCGGCCCTCCCTCGGGATCGGTGTCGGCGATCAGCCTGGCACAGCCGAATGGCAATGGATCACCTGGATTCGGGCTAACCCTGCCGAACGGCACATGCTGGACCACCGCTTGACGCCCTGTCTGGCCGAAAACCTGCCGATCGGCACGGCGCCCGCGCCAGTACGTCGCGCCCCCGGCGCGCTACCCCTCTCGGGCCTCGCCGTGACGAACGGCCCAGAGTGCCGCCTGGGTGCGGTCGCTCAGGTCCAACTTCATGAGGATGTTGGACACATGGGTCTTCACCGTCTTCTCCGAGAGGTGCAGACTGCGGGCGATCTCCCGGTTGGAGCGGCCATCGGCGATGTGTCCGAGCACTTCGCGCTCGCGCTCGGTGAGCGTGCCACCGCGGCCCTGCGGGACGCGCGGGCCGTCGTCGGCGAGCAGGGCCTCGGCCAGTTCGGGCTGGAGCAGAACGTGACCGGCGTGCACCGACCGAATCGCCCCGGCCAGCGCCTCCGGGTCCACGTCCTTGTACACGTACCCGGCCGCACCGGCCCGCAGCGCGGGAACCATCGTGCGGTGCTCAGTGAAGCTGGTGACGATCAGGATCCGGGCGCGGCTGCCCTCGCCCTTGAGCGTGCGCAGCGCCTCGATGCCGTCGACGCCGGGCATCTTGAGGTCCATCAGGACGACATCGGGGTCGAGCTCACGGGCCCGGTCAATACCCTCCGCCCCATCGGCGGCCTCCCCGACCACCTCGATGTCGTCCTGGACCTCCAGGAAAGTGCGCAGCCCTCGCCGAACCACCTGGTGGTCGTCGACCAACAGGACACGGATCGACGGCGTGCTCTCAGGCACCGGGGACCTCCATCTCGACGAGCGTCCCCCGACCGGGGGCCGATTCCAGGGTGAGTGTGCCGCCGACGGCGGCCGCGCGGTCGCGCATCGAGGCCAGGCCGAGGTGACGGCCTGCTCGCCGGACGGACTCCGGATCGAAGCCGCGCCCGTCGTCGTGCACGCGCAGCACGGCACCGCGCGCAGGCGTCCCGGCCAGGGTGATGGTGACCCTGCGGGCGCCGGAGTGGCGCAGCGCGTTGTGCAGCGCCTCCTGGGCGACTCTCAGCAGTGCGGCCTCCTGGGCAGGCGGCATGGCCCGGACCCCGTCGGCGGCGAAGGCGACGTCGGCGGTGTGCGCCCGGTCCAGGACTTGCACCTGAGAGGCGAGAGTGGCGCTGAGTCCATCCTCCTCCAGGGCTGCGGGACGCAGCTCCACGACGACCGCGCGCAGCTCGTCGGCGGCCTCGGCGGCGAGACGGGCGACCTCGGCGAGCTCGGCACGTGCCCGGGCGGGGTCGCGGTCGACGAGCTTGGCGGCCGCCTTGGCCGTGAGCCGGAGCGAGAAGAGCTTCTGCGAGACGGCGTCGTGCAGGTCGTGGGCGATCCGGGCACGCTCGCCGGCCAGCGTGAGCTCGCGGCTGCGCTCGTACAGTCGGGCGTTGGACAGTGCGAGGGCCGCGTGCGCGGCGAGGATCCGCAGGAGTTCCTCGTCGTGATCGGTGAAGAGGCCGCCGCCACGCTTGTTGGCGAGGAAGATGACGCCCATCACCTGCGGCTCGTCCTCGGCCGCGTCGGTGTCCAGGATCGGCATGCCCAGAAAGGCGTCCATATCGGGGTGGGCTGCGGGCCATCCTTCGAAGGTGGGTGCCTTACGGACGTCCGCCAGCCGGGTGGGGCCGGTCTCGTGCAGCATCACGGCGAGTACACCGTGCTGTCGGGGCAGCGGGCCGATCGCCCGCCACTGCTCGTCGGTGACACCGTCGACCACGAACTGGGCGAAGCCCCCGTGGTCGTCGGGCACGCCCAGGGCCGCGTACTCGGCGCCGAGCAGTCCCCTGGCGGAGGCGGTGATGCGGCGCAGCACCTCACGGACCTCCAGGTGCCGGCTCATGGCGAGCAGTGCCTGGCTGACGGCCTCGATCCCGGACAGGCAGGGTTCGCAGGCGGGCAGCGGGCCCCGGTGGATCCGGTGGTCTCCGGTGGTGCTGGACATACCGCCAAACTACCGCCGCCCCGGCGACCGCCGCGTCCGTCCGCGGCCGCCCCGGGCCCAGGTCCGGGGACCTAGGCCGCAGGGCCCGCCCGGAGTCTCGTGGGAGCGCCCGGAACGCCGAGGGGCGGCCCTCCCTGTTGGGAGAGCCGCCCCTCGGCCTGCCGCCGCAGAGTCGGAGAAGTGGTCAGCCCTTCTGCATGACCTCGGGCTCGTGCCGGCGCTGGAGCCGGGTCACGAGGACGCCGATGGCGACGGAGATGGCGATCAGCACGCCCGCGTCGATCGCCCACTGGGCGACGCTGTGCTTCCAGAGCGGGTCGTAGTTGGGGTTCTGGAAGTCCTTGTTCCAGGGGCCCATGAGCACGGACAGGTCGAGCGTGGTGGACGCGATGCCGGTGCCCCAGCGGGCCGGCATCAGCCAGGCGACCTGCTCCAGTCCGGGCTTGCTGAAGATCTGGAAGAGGCAACCGGTGAAGACGACCTGGATGATGGCGAACATGACCAGCAGCGGCATGGTCTTCTCGGCGGTCTTCACCAGCGCGGAGATCATCAGGCCGAACATCATCGCGGCGAAGCTCAGCAGGATCATGCCGATGGTCATCTCGATGATCGGCAGGTTCTTGACGATCAGGCCGTGCTCGGGGAGCTTGCGCGGCAGGAAACCGACGGCGGAGATGATGGCGCCCTGGATCACGCTGAAGAAGCCCAGCACGATGATCTTGGACATCATGTACGCCGAGCGGGAGAGCCCGGTGGCTCGTTCCCGCTCGTAGATCGCCCGTTCCTTGATCAACTCGCGGACCGAGTTGGCCGCCCCGGAGAAGCAGGCACCGATCGCCAGGATCAGCATGATCGTCGCGGCGCCGCTGTTGAGGTGGAGCTGTGTCTTGGGGTTGGGTGCGAGCCCCGGTTCGTTGGGGATCAGCACGCTGACCGCGCCGATGACGGCGGGCAGCAGCACGGACAGCGCGAGGAAGCCGCGGTCCGAGGCGAGCACCGACATGTAACGGCGCATCAGCGTCCACAGCTGCGAGCCCCAGCTCTGCGGCTTCGGCGGCCTGACGGCCTCCTGGGCGACCTGGACGTGCTGCACCTCGCCCGCCTCCACAGTGGGCGCGGAGTACTGCTGGTAGTGCACCGAGCCGCGGTAGCGGCCGGCCCAGTCGTGCTCCGGGTAGTTCTCGAAGGCCTGGAAGACGTCCGCCCAGGTCTCGTACCCGAAGAAGTGCAGCGCCTCGTCCGGCGGGCCGAAGTAGGCCACCGAGCCGCCCGGCGCCATCACGAGCAGCCGGTCGCAGAGTGCGAGTTCGGCCACCGAGTGGGTGACGACCAGGATGGTGCGGCCGTCGTCGGCGAGGCCGCGCAGCATCTGCATGACCTCGCGGTCCATGCCCGGGTCGAGGCCCGAGGTGGGCTCGTCCAGGAAGATCAGCGAGGGCTTGGTGAGCAGCTCCAGGGCGACCGAGACGCGCTTCTGCTGGCCGCCGGAGAGCGCGGTGATCTTGTTGTCGGCTCGCTTGTCCAGGCGCAGCTCGTACAGCACCTCGTCGATCCGGGCGTCGCGCTCGCGCGCCTCGGTGTCGCCAGGGAAGCGCAGCTGGGCGGCGTACTTGAGGCCCTTCCGGACGGTGAGCTCGCGGTGCAGGATCTCGGACTGCGGCACCAGGCCGATGCGTGAGCGGAGCTCGGCGAACTGCTTGTAGAGGTTGCGGCCGTCGTACAGGACCTCGCCGCGGTCGGCCGGGCGGTAGCCGGTGAGGGCGCGCAGCAGCGTGGACTTGCCGGAGCCGGACGGGCCGATGACCGCGACCAGGGACTTCTCCGGGACGCCGAAGCTGACGTCGTCGAGCAGGACCTTCTTGCCGCCCTTGTGGTCGACCTCGACGGTCAGGTGGCGGGCGGAGAAGGAGACCGCACCGGTGTCGACGAACTCCTGCAGCTGGTCGCCGACCAGGACGAAGCTGGAGTGGCCGACGGTCAGCCGGTCCTGCGGGCCCATCAGCTGACGCTGCACCCGCTGGCCATTGAGGAAGATGCCGTTGTGGCTGCCGAGGTCGACGATCTCGTAGCGGCCGTCCGGGAGCTGACGCAGCTCGGCGTGGTGGCGGGAGACCTGGAGGTCGGACACCACGATGTCGTTGTCGAGCGCACGACCGATCCGGGCGGTGCGCATCGACGACGTCAGGTTGCGGATGATGGTCGGCTGCGGCCCGCCGCCACCGTGCTGCGGCGGGGCCTGGAAATCCTGCTGCTGCGGGAAGCCACCGCGCTGGGGCTGAGGCTGGGGCTGCTGCGGGGCCGGCTGGGCCTGCGGCGGCGCGTACTGCTGCTGCGGGAACGGCGGCTGGTCCTGCGGCTGCCCGGGCCAGGCCTGCTGCTGCGGCTGCTGGTACGGGTCGTGCTGCGGCCAGCCCTGCTGCGGGGCGGGCTGCTGGGGTGTGGGCACCGGGCCTCGGCTGGTGGCGGCCTCGTGCATCGGGGTGGCCTGTGGAGCCGCGGCCTGCGGAGCGGCGGCGTGCACGGGTGCGGAGAAGCCGAGCCGGGGGCCGTTCTCCGGATTGCCCAGGTTGACCACGGCCCCGGGGAACAGCTGGGCCTGCAGGGTGCGGGCCCCGGCCACGTACGTTCCGTTGGTGCTGCCGTGGTCGTCCAGCTGCCAACCGCTGCCGTTGAAGCTCATGGTCCCGTGCTGCCAGGAGACCCTGGCGTCCTCGAACGGGAAGTCCGACTGAGGGTTGCGCCCGATGGTGTAGGACCGCCCGGGCTCCAGAGTCCGCTGCTGTCCGTTGATCTCAATGACGAGTTGCGGCACTGCTCGCCTGCCCCGCTCTCTCGGTTCCCCCGAATTGTGGCCCCCGGCCGGGGCTGCGATGTTTCTCTGACTGACGGGGGGAATCATTTCAGCCCGCCGACCGTCGGTGAAAGTCGGCCCGGGCGACTGTGACCAGGCTGCTACCGACCCCGGACCGCGCCGTCCCGCGAGGTGGGACGGGTGCCCCCGGGCCGTCGGGCGCCCGGTAGCGTGGGAGGCACCATGAACGCATCGCCCCTGGCCGCTGAGCCCCTCCCCGCCGCCCAGCACCGGACCGCGGACGAGCGCACCCTGCTCGTCAAGGTGTTCGGCAAGGACCGCCCCGGCATCACTGCCGGCCTCTTCGCGACGCTGGCCGGCTTCGGCGTCGACGTCATCGACATCGAGCAGGTCGTGACCCGTGGCCGCATCACGCTCTGCGCGCTGGTCACCCCGCCCCCCGTACCCGCCGCCGAGGGTGGGCTGCGGGCCACCGTCCACCGCTGGGCCGACGAGCAGAAGCTCCAGGCCGAGATCCTCTCCGGCATCGGTGACAACCGGCCGCGCCGTGAGGGCCGTTCGCACGTCACGGTGCTCGGCAATCCGCTGACCGCCGCCGCCGTCTCCGCGCTCACCTCCCGGATCACCGCCTCGGGGGGCAACATCGACCGTGTCTTCCGGCTCGCCAAGTACCCGGTGACGGCGGTCGAGCTGGCCGTCTCCGGTGTGGCCACCGACGAGCTGCGGGCCGCGCTGGCCCAGGAGGCGGCCACCCAGCGGGTGGACGTCGCGGTGGTCTCCGCCGGGCTGGAGCGCCGGGCCAAGCGCCTGGTGGTCATGGACGTCGACTCCACGCTCATCCAGGACGAGGTGATCGAGCTGTTCGCCGCCCACGCGGGCTGCGAGGAGGAGGTCGCCGAGGTGACGGCGGCGGCGATGCGCGGCGAGCTGGATTTCGCCGAGTCGCTGCGGGCCCGGGTGGCGCTGCTGGCCGGGCTGGACGCCTCGGTGACCGAGAAGGTCCGCGCCGAGGTCCGTTTCACGCCGGGCGCGCGCACCCTGATCCGTACGCTCCAGCGCCTCGGCTACCAGGTCGCGGTGGTGTCCGGCGGCTTCACCCAGGTCACCGATCACCTGGTGGAGCAGCTGGGCCTGGACTTCGCGGCCGCGAACACCCTGGAGGTGGTGGACGGCAGGTTCACCGGCCGGGTGGTCGGCGAGATCGTGGACCGGGCGGGCAAGGCCCGCTGGCTGGCCCGCTTCGCCGAGCAGGCGAAGGTGCCGCTGGAGCAGACGGTGGCGATCGGCGACGGCGCCAACGACCTGGACATGCTGAACGCGGCCGGCCTCGGGGTGGCGTTCAACGCCAAGCCGGTGGTGCGCGAGGCCGCCGACACCGCGGTGAACGTGCCGTTCCTGGACACCGTGCTGTACCTGCTGGGCATCACCCGTGAGGAGGTCGAGGCGGCCGACGCGCTGCACGGCACCCCGACCGAGACCGAGTAGGAGCCGGCCCGGCAACGGCCGGTGGAGTGAGGCCCGAGGAACAGCCCGAGGAGGGCGCACGGCCCGCGGACACGGACCGTACGGCCTGCGGACACAGACGGACACAGGTGAGGGGCGCGCGGGGGCGCTGCGCCCGCCCCCCACCAGTGTTAGCCGGGGCACTACAGC
>NZ_JBSHAP010000166.1:0-17213 GCF_053611565.1 Kitasatospora sp. NPDC054795 | reverse complement strand
CCAACGCGTCGACCGGCCCCGGCCGTGATCCGTCCGTCCCGGCTCAGCGCCGCCCGGAGCGCCGGTCGCCCGAGCCGCCGTCGCCACCGCCGGTCAGGCCCGCGCGGCGCAGCGCGTCCGCCATGGCGCTGTTGGCGGGCGCACCGCCGCCGGAGCCGCCCCGGTCGTTGCCCCGGTCACCGCTACCGCGCCGGTCCTGGCCGCCACGGCCGCCCTGACCGCCCTGGTTGCCCTGACCGGCGCCGCGGCGCTCCTGGCGCGGCGGGCGGCCCTGACGGTCACCCCGGTCACCCCGGTCGCCGCCGCGCTCGCGCCCGACCTCGTCGTCCAGCCGCAGGGTCAGCCCGATCCGCTTGCGCGGCACGTCCACCGTGAGCACCCGGACCTTGACGATGTCGCCGGGCTTGACCACCTCGCGCGGGTCCTTGACGAAGTTCTTCGACAGCGCCGAGACGTGCACCAGCCCGTCCTGGTGGACGCCCACGTCCACGAAGGCGCCGAAGGCGGCCACATTGGTGACCACGCCCTCCAGCACCATGCCGACCTCCAGGTCGCCGATCTTGTCGACGCCCTCCTTGAAGGTCGCGGTGCGGAAGGCCGGGCGCGGGTCGCGGCCCGGCTTGTCCAGCTCGCCGAGGATGTCGGTGACGGTCGGGACGCCGAAGGTGTCGTCGGCGAAGTCCGCCGGGCGCAGCGCCCGCAGCCGCTCGCCGTTGCCGATCAGCTCGCCCAGCTCCCCACCGGTGGCGGCCAGGATCCGGCGCACCACCGGGTAGGCCTCGGGGTGCACGCTGGAGGCGTCCAGCGGGTCCGCGCCCCCGGGGATGCGCAGGAAGCCGGCGCACTGCTCGAAGGCCTTGGGGCCGAGCCGGGAGACGTCCTTGAGCTGCTTGCGGGTACGGAACGGGCCGTTGGCGTCGCGGTGCGCCACGATGTTGTCGGCCAGCGTGCCGGTGATCCCGGAGACCCGGGTGAGCAGCGGGGCCGAGGCGGTGTTGACGTCCACGCCGACGGCGTTGACGCAGTCCTCGACCACGGCGTCCAGGGAGCGGGAGAGCTTCACCTCGCTCAGGTCGTGCTGGTACTGGCCGACGCCGATCGACTTGGGGTCGATCTTGACCAGCTCGGCCAGCGGGTCCTGGAGCCGGCGGGCGATCGAGACCGCGCCGCGGATCGACACGTCCAGCTCCGGCAGCTCCTGCGAGGCGAACGCGGAGGCCGAGTACACCGAGGCGCCGGCCTCGCTGACCATCGCCTTGGTGAGCTTCAGCTCGGGGTGGCGCCCCAGCAGGTCCTCGGCGAGCTTGTCGGTCTCCCGGGAGGCGGTGCCGTTGCCGATCGCGACCAGGTCGACGCCGTGCTTCGCCGCCAGCGCGGCCAGGGTGGCCAGGGCCGCGTCCCACTTGTTGGCGGGCTGGTGCGGGTAGATCGTGTCGTACGCGACGACCTTGCCGGTGGCGTCCACCACGGCGACCTTCACGCCGGTGCGGAAGCCCGGGTCCAGGCCCATGGTGGCGCGGGTGCCGGCCGGGGCGGCGAGCAGCAGGTCGCGCAGGTTGGCGGCGAAGACCCGCACCGCCTCCTCCTCGGCCTCGGCGCGCAGCCGGGCGCGCAGGTCGATGCCGAGCCGGACCAGGATGCGGGTGCGCCAGGCCCAGCGGACGGTGTCGCCGAGCCACTTGTCGGCCGGGCGGCCGCGGTCCGCGATGCCGAAGCGGGCGGAGATCCGCTGCTCGTAGTCGTTCTCGCCGGGCAGGTCGCCCTCGGACTCGCCGTCGTACGGGGAGAGGTCGAGGTCGAGCACCTCCTCCTTCTCACCGCGCAGCATCGCCAGGATGCGGTGCGAGGGGAGCCTGGTGTACGGCTCGGCGAAGTCGAAGTAGTCGGCGAACTTGGCGCCGTCGCCCTCCTTGCCGTCGCGGACCCGGGCGACCAGCCGCCCGCGGGTCCACATCCGCTCGCGCAGCGAGCCGACCAGGTCGGCGTCCTCGCCGAAGCGCTCGACCAGGATCGCCCGGGCGCCCTCCAGCGCGGCGGGGCCGTCCGCGACCGAGTCGTTCAGGTACCGCGCGGCCAGCGCGGCCGGGTCCTGGCCCGGGTCGGTCAGCAGGGTGTCGGCGAGCGGCTCCAGGCCGGCCTCGCGGGCGATCTGGGCCTTGGTGCGCCGCTTCGGCTTGAACGGCAGGTAGATGTCCTCCAGCCGGGCCTTGGAGTCGGCGGCGAGCACCCGGGCCCGCAGCGCGTCGTCCAGCTTGCCCTGGGCCTCGATCGACTCCAGGACGGCCGCCCGGCGGTCCTCCAGTTCGCGCAGGTAGCGCAGCCGCTCCTCCAGGGCGCGCAGCTGGGCGTCGTCGAGGGAACCGGTGACCTCCTTGCGGTAGCGGGCCACGAAGGGGACGGTCGCGCCGCCGTCGAGCAGGTCGACCGCAGCCTTCACCTGCCCCTCGCGGACACCCAGCTCCTCGGCGATCTTCCGCTCGATCGCCTGCTGGGCCTGCCGGGCCACCTGTTCGACTGCCGTGGTCACGAAGCCGGTCACCTTCTCCATCAGTGCTTGCGCCGTACGCCCTGCATTCTGGCAGGTGCCGACGACGACGCCCGGCCGCACCCGGGACGGCCGGGCGTGGCGCGCCGTCGGGTGCCGTGCCGGGCGGCTCCACCGAGGCTTGAGCGGGGCCCAGTTGCCGCTTCCTAGGCTGGCGGGCATGGACACTCTGGATGCCGCCGCCGAGTTGGAGCGGCTCGCCGCCGCCAAGTACCTGCTGTTCACCACGTACCGGAGGAACGGCACTCCGGTCGCCACCCCGGTGTGGGTCGCGCGCGACGGTGACGCGCTGGTCTTCACCACCGTCACGAAGACGGGCAAGGTCAAGCGCCTGCGCAACCGTTCGGACGTGCTGGTCGGGCCGAGCGACATCCGCGGGAACCTGCTCGGCGCCCAGGTGCCGGCCGCCGCGGTGCTGGACCCGGACCGGGCGCCCGCCTACCGGAAGCTGCTGCGGCGCAAGTACGGGCTGCTGTGCGCGGTGGCGCTGACCGCCAACGTGCTGCGCTTCGGCAAGGGCGGCACCATCGGGGTGCGGGTCACCTTCGACTGATCGTCCGCTGATCGCTTTCGAATAGTCTTTGGAATGTGCGCAGTTCGGGAATCGGGCTGAACGGTAACGACCAGCGCTGTACGCTGCCGGGCATGTGCGCTGCCACCCGGATGCACCCCGACGGGCCGGTGGTCGACGCGGCCCTGGTCCGTCGGCTGATCTCCGTCCAGTTCCCGCAGTGGGAGCGCCTTCCGATCACCCCGGTCCCCGCCCCCGGGGCGGACAACGCGATGTTCCGCCTCGGGCCCGAACTCGCCGTCCGGCTGCCCCGGGTGGAGTGGGCCGCCGGGGGCCTGCGGCGGGAGCAGCAGTGGCTGTCCCGGCTGGCGCCACGGCTGCCGCTGCCCGTCCCGGCGCCGCTCGCGGTCGGCCGGCCCGCCGCCGGCTACCCGTGGGAGTGGTCGGTGCTGCACTGGCTGGACGGCGCCAACCCGGCCGTCAACGCGCTGGCCGCGCCCCAGGCCCTGGCCCGCGACCTGGCCGGCTTCGTCAACGCGCTGCGCGCCGTCGACCCGGCCGGCGCCCCGCCCTCCCAGCGCAGCACACCGCTCGCTTCCCGGGACGGCGCCACCCGCGCGGCCATCGCCCAGCTCTCCGGCTCGATCGACACGGGCGCCGCAACCACCCTGTGGGACAAGGCGCTTCGGCTGCCCGAGTACGCCGGCCCGCCGGTCTGGATGCACGGCGACCTCACCCCGGGCAATCTGCTGCTCGCCCCCACCGGGCGGCTCTCCGCCGTCATCGACTTCGCCCTGATGGGCGTCGGCGACCCGACCGCCGACCTGATCGTCGCCTGGAACCTGCTGCCCGCCGCCGCCCGTCCGGCCTTCCGCGCCGCCCTGCGCGCGGACGAGGCGATGTGGGCCCGCGGCCGCGCCTGGGCGTTCTCCATCGCCCTGGTGACGATCCCGTACTACCGCCACACCGACCAGGCGCTGACCGCCAACGCCCGCCACGTCGTCCGCGAGGTGCTCGCCGACCGCAGCGCCTAGGGGCGTGTCCGCCGTACCCGGCGGCGGCCCTCCCGGGCCGGACACGCCCGCCGGAGGACCGGGTCCAAAACCTGTCCCGGTCAATCCCCACTGCTAGCCTGAGGCGCATGACGGGACTGCGGGAGCTGAAGAAGGAGCGGACCCGGCGGGCCATCTCCGAGGCGGCCATCGCGCTGTTCCTGGAGCACGGCTTCGACCGGGTGTCGGTGGCCGACGTCGCGGCCGCCGCCGAGGTCTCCAAACCGACGCTGTTCTCCTACTTCCCCACCAAGGAGGACCTGGTCGTCCACCGCTTCGCCGACCACCAGGAACAGGCCGCCGAGGTGGTCCGCGCCCGGCCGCCCGGCGAACCGGTGCTCGACGCGCTGCTGCGGGACTTCCTCGCCGGGCTCACCCGGCGCGACCCGGTCACCGGCCTCAACGACCACCCCGCGGTGCTCGCCTTCACCGGCCTGGTCCACGGCACCCCCAGCCTGGCCGCCCGGGTCGGCGAGTACGTGGCCCGCGCCGAGCAGTCGCTGGCCGAGGCGCTTCGCGCGAGCCCCGGCCTGCCCGGGCCGCAGGAGCTCACCGCCACCCTGCTCGCCGCCCAGGTCACTGCCACCCAGCGGGTCCTCGCCCTGCACAACTGGCGCCGCATCCGGGAGGGCCGCACCGCCGACGGGCTGTACGCCGAGGCCGTCGGGGACGCCACCGGCGCCTTCGGCCTGCTCGCCCACGGCTACGGCCCACCCCGCGGCGAACGGCCCGCCGCTGACTAGAGTGCGCGCATGACGACGCGTCACCACTCCTTCGATGCCCTGCACAACTTCCGCGACCTGGGCGGCCATGCGGCCGCCGGCGGACGCTCCGTCCGGTGGGGGCTGCTGTACCGCTCCGACTCGCTCGGCAAGATCGACTCCCCCGCGGACCTCGACCGGCTGCACGCCCTCGGCGTGCGGACCGTGATCGACCTGCGCTACCCCTGGGAGATCGCCGCCAAGGGCCGGGTACCCGCGTTCGAGGGCCTGGAGTACCACAACCTCTCGATCGAGCACCGCCCGTACGACCAGGCCGAGATCGACCCGGAGCTCGACCCGTGGCGCTACCTCGCCGACCGTTTCGCCGAGGTCGCCGAGGACGGGGTGAAGGAGATCCGCCGGACCCTGGACGTGATCACGGCCGCCGACGCCCCGGTGGTCTTCCACTGCGCCTCCGGCAAGGACCGCACCGGGCTGATCGCCGCCCTGCTGCTCACCCTGCTCGGCGTCGGCGAGGACGACATCGCCGCCGACTTCGCCCTCACCGAGCTCGCCACCCCGCACTTCGTCGCCGACTGGCACGCCGCCCACCCCGGCCGCACCCTGCGCTGGCCCGCCTTCGGGCGCGCCCCGGAGGCCGTCATCCGACTCACCCTCGCCGACCTCGCCGACCGCTACGGCTCGGTCGAGGCCTACCTCACCGGCACCCTCGGCATAGACCGGGAGCAGACCGCCGCCCTGCGCGCCCGCCTGCTGACCGGCTGAGCCCCGCCTCCCCGCGCGGGAAGTCGGCCGGCCCGCCGGGGCTTCCGGAGGTGTCGGTCACACCTGGCGCCGACGTCCGCCCCGTGCGGGACGGCTGCCGCCCTTGCCGGAGCGGGGCCCTGCCCCTCCTGCGGCCCGGCCGCCGGCCGCCGGGGCGGTCTCGGGCCAGTGGGCGGGCCGGGTGAGGCTGTCCGGGAGGCGGGTGGTGGCGTCGCCGCGGGCGGCGTCGAGCTGGGCCTGGGTGAGGAAGAGGGCCGTGCCGAGGTCCGCGCCGGCCAGGTCGGCGTCCCGCAGGTCGGCGCCGACCAGGTCGGCGAGGCGCAGGTCCGCGCCGGAGAGGTCGGCCGCGACGAGCAGGGCGCCGCGCAGGTTGGCCCCCCTCAGGTCGGCGCCGCGCAGGCGGGCGCCGAAGAGGTCGGCGCCCCGGAGCTCGCGGCGGCGCGGGACGGCGGCGCGGACCAGTTCACCGGCGCGCAGCAGCAGCTCGCTGACCCGCTGCCGGTGGGCCGGGACGTCGACGGCGAGGATCTCCTCGGGGGTGCCGCCGGCCAGCCGGTCGGTCCGCTCCAGCGCCTGCCGCAGTTCGTCGTGGACGGGAGCGGCGGCGGCGAAGGTGAGCGCCTCGGTGAGGTAGCGGAGCAGCTCGTGCAGCTGCCGCACGATCGGGAAGACGTCGAACATCGCCTTGGCGCTGTCCGGCTCCTCGCGCCAGCTGCGGCCGCCGAAGGTCACCTGGGAGACCCGCTGCCCGGCGCCGAAGCAGTCGTAGACGGTGCAGCCCTGGAAGCCCCGGTCGCGCAGCTGGGCGTGGATGCCGCAGCGGAAGTCGGTCCGCAGGTTGTGGCAGGCGCTGCCGGCCAACTTGTTCATGGCGAAGTCGCTGCCGGCAGCGAACGGCAGCGCGACGCAGCAGAGGCCGAAGCAGCTGCCGCAGTCGGATTCCAGCGGGGTCGGCGCGGCCGCCGTGGGGTCCTGCGGCGGCTCGGTCTCGCGCACGTTCCGGGGTCCTTCCAGCAGCCGGCGCCGGGCGGCACCGTGAACCCGGAAATCCTACTGGCCCGACGGCCTTCGCTGTCGGTAAGCTATGCAATGCCTTTGAGACCATTACACACGGGGGTGGGCGACATGCGGGAACCGGACACCAGGGACCTGGTCCGGATGTGGATCTCGGGCTGGGCCGTCTCGCGCGGCTCCGCCGAGCCGGTGGACCAGCCCTGGGGCTGGAGCATCGACGTCGGCGCGCCGGCCGGCGAGGTGGGCCGGCACGTGCTGCCGGAACCGACCGAGGCCGACGTCCGCAAGCTCGCCGAGACCGTCACCGCGCCGACC
Source organism: Kitasatospora sp. NPDC054795 (assembly GCF_053611565.1). NCBI lineage: Bacteria > Bacillati > Actinomycetota > Actinomycetes > Kitasatosporales > Streptomycetaceae > Kitasatospora > Kitasatospora sp. NPDC054795. The sequence continues at coordinate 10,289 of NZ_JBSHAP010000166.1, read as the reverse complement.
ACCTGGCTGAAGCTGTTCGCCGAGGACGCCACGGTGCGCCCCTGGCTGGACGAACGGTGGCGCCTGGACGCGCCGGGCTTCCTGATGAGCGTGCCGCTCGTCGCCGAGCGGCCCGAGGTCCCGGCCGGGTACACCGTGACCGCCTGGGAGCGGGGCGGGGTCCTCCGGGCGCTGGTGCGCACCGGGGACGGGCACCTCGCCGCGCGCGGCCAGGCGGGCCTGGCCGGCCCGGTGGCCGTACCGGACCAGATCACCACCGTGCCCGAGCACCGCCGCCGGGGCCTGGGCGTCCTGGTGATGCGGACGCTCCAGTCCGCCGCGCACGCGCGGGGCGCGCGCACCGGCGTACTGGTCGGCACGCCGGAGGGACGGGCGCTCTACGAGGCGATGGGCTGGACCACCCACGCCCCGATGGCGAGCCTGGTCCTCGACGCGCCGGGCGCCGGCGCCGACGGGTAGCGGACCTCGACCGAGCGGACCTCAGCGGTACGGCAGCAGCTCCGGCCGCTTCGCCGGGCGGCCGTCGCCGGAGGAGCGGCCGGTGAGGCGGCGGCCGATCCACGGGCCGACGTGGGTGCCCAGCCAACGGGCGTCCTCGCGCAGCCGCTCGGCGCGGCCGGCCGGGGCGGCGGCGGGCAGCGGGGCGCGCCAGTCGAAGGCCGCGGGGCGGCCGAGCGCCTCCAGCACGCCCGCGGCGACCCGGCGGTGACCCTCGGACGAGAGGTGCAGACGGTCCTCGGCCCACAGCCGGCGGTCGTCGAAGCAGGGCGCGGAGAACAGGTCGACCACGGCGAAGCCGTCCTGCCGGCCCAGCTCCTGGACGAAGGCCTTCATCCGCAGGATGGCGGGCAGCAGCCGGGCGCTGCCGGCCATGCGCCGGGTGGGGTCGGTGCTGGTGAACAGCACGACGGTGGCGCCGGTGGCGCGCAGCCCGGCGGCGCAGCGGCCGAGCAGCCGCTCGACCGCGTCGATGTCGCAGCCGGGGCGCAGCACGTCGTTGAGGCCGCCGGCCAGGGTGACCAGCTCGGCCCCCATCGCGGTGGCGGCGGCGAGCTGCTCGTCGTGGATCTGGCCGATGAGCTTGCCGCGGACGGCGAGGTTGGCGTACCGGAAGCCGGCGTCCGCGGGCTGTGCGTCGGCATGCTCGGCGGCCAGTGCCGAGGCGACCCGGTCGGCCCAGCCCCGGTAGTGGCCGTCCGGCAGCAGGTCGTCGCCCATGCCCTCGGTGAAGGAGTCGCCGACGGCGACATAGCTGCGGTAGGGGGTGGGCACGGGCTGGCCTCCGCTCTCCTGGAACGACCCCGAACGACTCTGGGCGGTCCGACGATCGTACGTGCGTGCCCGCCCGGGGCGGCGAGGGGCCCCGGCGCTCATCGCACGCCGATCGTTCGTTCATCGGTCCGGGACACACCGCAGGCACACGGGGCGGCGGTCGGCGACGGGGGCCTTGCCGCCGCCCCGTCCGGGCGACCCGGGCGCGCCCGCGGTCGTCAGCCGGCCGTGACCGCCGCCGGCTCCTCCGCCCCGCGGGGCGTGAACCAGTGCTCGCGCACGGCGTCGGTGGGCCGCTGCTCGCCGAGGGCGGCCAGCCCCCACTCCCCCAGCGCCTCGACGACCGGCCGCAGTTCACGGCCCCGCCCGGTCAGTTCGTAGACCGTCGCGTTGGCGGGCCGCTCCAGCCGGCGGCGGGTCACCAGTTCCTCCGCCTCCAGTTGCTTGAGCCGGGCGGCCAGGATGTCGGTGGAGACGCCGGGCAGGTCGGCGTGCAGGTCGGTGTAGCGGCGCGGGCCGCCGAGGAGCTCACGGACGATCAGGAGGCTCCAGCGCTCCCCCACCGCGTCCAGGGCGCGGGCGACGGCGCAGTACTGGTCGTAGCTTCGGCGTGACATGCGGATCAGCATAGCCAAGAGGTTGGACTTTCCAAGTACACACTTGGTAGAACAAAGCTGAAGCAACGGAGCGGTGGTGACGGTCGGGAGGCCGCAGATGGAGTTTCGACAGTCCAGCAAGCTGAATGACGTGTGCTACGAGATCCGGGGCCCGGTGGTCGACCAGGCCAACGCCCTGGAGGAGGCCGGGCACAGCGTGCTGCGGCTGAACACCGGGAACCCGGCCCCGTTCGGCTTCGAGGCGCCCGAGGAGATCATCCAGGACATCATCCGCAACCTGCCCAAGGCGCACGGCTACAGCGACTCGCGCGGCATCCTGCCGGCCCGCCGGGCGGTGGTGCAGTACTACCAGCAGCGCGGGGTCCAGGGCGTCACCGTCAACGACGTCTACCTCGGCAACGGCGCCTCCGAGCTGATCCAGATGGCCGTCACCGCGCTGGTGGACGACGGCGACGAGGTCCTCGTGCCGATGCCCGACTACCCGCTCTGGACGGCCGCGGTCCGGCTGGCCGGCGGCAAGGCCGTGCACTACCTGTGCGACGAAGAGGCCGAGTGGTACCCGGACCTGGACGACATCGCCGCCAAGATCACCGCCCGCACCAAGGCGATCGTCGTCATCAACCCCAACAACCCCACCGGCGCCGTCTACCCGAAGGAACTGCTGGAGGGCATCCTCGACCTGGCCCGCCGCCACCACCTGATGGTGCTGGCCGACGAGATCTACGACAAGATCCTCTACGACGGCACCGAGCACCACTGCCTGGCCGCCCTGGCCGACGACGTGCTGACCCTCACCTTCAACGGCCTCTCCAAGTCCTACCGGGTGGCCGGCTTCCGCAGCGGCTGGCTGGTCGTCTCCGGCCCCCGGCAGCACGCCACCGACTACCTGGAGGGCCTGACCATGCTCTCCGGCATGCGGCTGTGCCCCAACGTGCCCGCCCAGTACGCCGTGCAGGCGGCGCTCGGCGGCCACCAGTCCATCAACGACCTGGTGCTGCCCGGCGGCCGGCTCACCGAGCAGCGCGACATCGCCGTCAAGGCGCTCAACGAGATCCCCGGCGTCAGCTGCGTCAAGCCCAAGGGCGCGCTGTACGCCTTCGCCAGGCTGGACCCGGCGGTGCACCGGATCGTCGACGACGAGCGGTTCGTGCTGGACCTGCTGCTGCGCGAGAAGATCCACGTCGTCCAGGGCACCGGCTTCAACTGGCCGCGCCCGGACCACTTCCGCTTCGTCACCCTGCCCCGGGCCGACGACCTGGAGACGGCCGTCAACCGGATCGGGCGCTTCCTGGCCACGTACCGCCAGAGCTGACGCCCCGGGACACGCCCTAGGCTCGGCCGCATGACCGTCCTTCGCTCCGTCGCCCTGTTCGTCCTCGCCGCCGTCGCCGAGATCGGCGGCTGCTGGCTGGTCTGGCAGAGCGTGCGCGAGCAGCGGCCGTGGTGGCTGGCCGGCCTGGGGGTGGTGGCGCTCGGCGCGTACGGCTTCGTGGCCGCCCTGCAGCCGGACAGCAACTTCGGCCGGGTGCTGGCCGCGTACGGCGGGGTGTTCGTGGCCGGCTCGCTGCTGTGGGGCGTGGTCGTGGACGGCTTCCGGCCGACCCGCTACGACGTGCTGGGCGCGCTGGTCTGCCTGGCCGGGGTCGGCGTCATCATGTACGGGCCCCGGCGCTGAGGTCCTCCCTCACCGCCGGGGCCCGTCGGGCGCGTCCGGGGAGCGCCGGCCGCTCGGGGACTACCAGCCCCAGCCGCCGCCCTGGCCGTCGTCGTCGCGGTTCGAGTCCCAGCCCTCGCCGACCGTGCGCAGGATCGTGTAGTTGTCGATCTGCGTGCCGTCCTCGGCCAGCGCGGTGACCTTCATGACCGACTTCTGGCCCAGGTGCTTCGGGGTGACGTCGACCTTGATGAAGGAGTAGCCGGTGTAGCGCACCCGCGACCACTGGATGGTCTCGGGGGTCTTCACCCTGCCCTTGCTCCAGTAGTAGGTCTTGACCTCGTCCTGGTGGTTCTCGTGCCCCTCGTAGGTGTCCGGCACGTCGAACTTGTACAGGCTGCGGCCGGCCGCACCCGCGGTGACGTAGACCACGCCGTCCTTGGCCGGCTCGATGGTGGCGCCGCTCGGCACCTGCTTCGAGACCTTGTTGCCGAGGATCGCGTCGGTGCGCTCGTAGATGTGGTTGTGGCCGTTGATGACCAGGTCCACCCGGTACTTCTCGAACAGCGGCACCCAGGCCTCGCGGACACCGCCCTCGGAGGCGTGCGCGACGGTGGTGGAGAAGGCGCAGTGGTGGAAGAAGACCACGACGAAGTCGACGGTCTCGTCGTTGCGCAGGTCCTTGAGGGTGCGCTCCAGCCACTTGGTCTGCTTGTTCGCCGAGACGCCCAGGTTGGCCGGGATCTCGTACGAGACGTCGTTGGCGTCCAGCGAGACGACGCCGACGTTCTTGTAGCGGAAGGTGTAGACGCCGGGGACGGCGCGCGGGTCCGGGCCGTTGTTCGGCAGGAAGAAGCGGGCGTTCTCGCCGCCGTAGCCGTTCGGCGAGTACCAGGCCTCGATGTCGTGGTTGCCGTACGCGACCATCCACGGGATCTCGGCGGCGACCGTCTCGGTCTGCACCAGGAAGTCGTCCCAGGTCTTCGCGTTGAAGACGGACTTGTCCGGGTCGGTGCCGGAACCGGCCGGGTCGGCGTAGCAGATGTCGCCGGCGTGCAGGTGGAAGGCCGGGTTCTGGGCCTTGATGATGTGGTCGTTGCCGGCCGCGTGCGCGCTGACGCCCTGGTCGCCGAAGGCGGTGAAGGTGAACGGCTCGTACACCTTGCCCCAGCGGTGGTCGCGGGAGGGCGCGGTGCGGAAGGTGTGCAGGGTGGAGATCTGCTGCTGCGAGGCCGGGTCGAAGCCCTCGTGGCCGACACCGTAGTAGTACGTGGTGTCGGGGCGCAGGTCCTCCAGCGCCACGTGCAGGTAGTACTGGTCCACCGGCTGGCTGTTCGGGGTCAGCGCCGGGGTGTGCAGGGCGCGGACCTCGGCCTGGACCTTGTGGCTCAGCTCCCACGGGGTCTTTCCGAAGCGCAGGAACGGCTTCTTGACCGGGGCCGGCACCTGCCAGGAGACGCGGAACTGGGTGTCCGGCTCGGGGCCGAACTGGAGGTGACGGCCGGTCGGCGCGACCAGCGCGCCGTCGATGCCGCTGGTCGTGCCACCGGTCAGCAGCTGCGGGCCGGCCGGGGCGGCGAAGGCCGTCCCGCTGCCCAGCGCGCCGCCGACGGCGACGGCGCCCACGGTCACGGCACCGGCGCGCAGCATCCGGCGGCGGGAGAAGCGGGCCCGCAGGTACTCGTGCTGCTCGGCCATGCTCATGCGGTCGGCAAGCTTGGCCGGCACGCCCATGTTGGGGATATCCATGCGCGGGACTCTTCCAGCGGCACGTTGATCGCGCACGGACACCGGGTGAACGGGTCGCAGCGTACCCACCATTCGAACGCCAATGTTCGACCATGATTCGGTAAAGGGCGTACCCGTACCGTCTCGACGCCGCATCATGGCCCCCACCGGCCCCTCGGACTGAGCGGTCGTCGGCGGTGCCGCGGGCCCGCCCGGGCCCGCGGCCCGCGCCACCGGCCGGCCGGGTCCGTCCTCAGTCGGAGGGCTCGTCCCACCGGGTGGGGGCCCGGTTGCCGGTGCCGTCGCAGGTGCGGCAGATCTCGTCCCGGTAGGCGTGCTTGGCCCCGGTCGCGTCCACCCGGTAGCGCACGTACACCCCGGTGCCGTCGCAGAGGAAGCAGTTGCCGCCCCCGCCGCCCACCTCGGTGGTGCCGGTGCCCTGGCAGGTCCGGCAGCTGAGACCGGCGGTCCGGCCCGTGCCCGCGCAGATGCGGCAGACCGTCGTCATCGGCTTCCTCCCTCGCGCGGAATCGGCTCGGCGCCGTCCGCGAGGGCCCGGCGCCACCGGTCATGGTAGTGGTGAAGGCACCCGGACCGACCCGGGTTCGCCCCGGGTAGACATGATCTGACGATCACCCGGCAGGACCGGGGGCCGACCTCAGCCGGAGCCCGACCTCACTCCGGCAGGCCCTCGCGGACCCGCCGGGACACCGAGATCAGCTGGAGGTCCAGCAGCCCCGGCGGATCGGCCAGGCCCGGGCCGCCCGCGCGCACCCAGGCGCCGATCTCGTCGATCATCTCGTCCATCAGCACGAAACCCAGCCAGACCGGCCGGCCGCCCGCCGCCCGGCCCTCCGCCGAGGGGCCGACCACCACCACGTTCGACTGGGTGCACACGTCCAGGCACTTGACCGCCCGGACCCGGCCCGCCGAACCCACCGCCGTCCGCAGCCGCTCGTACTGGCCCGCATGGTCCACCCCGGGGTGCTTGGCCTCGGTGCCGCAGCAGCAGCCCCGGCAGACCGTGACGGTCACGGGGGCACCGGCGCCCCGCTTGCGGTCCCGGGCACCGTCGCGCTCTCGGCGGCTCATCGGTTCGGCTCCCCCTCGTGGTCGGCGGCGCGCTCCGCACCGGCCCCCGCACTGTACCCGCAGGCCAGGGGGCGCCCGCCAGACCCTTAGGATGCGCACGGCCCACGGGCCGCAACACGAGTCACGAACGACAAGGGGAGGACGGCCGGATGCCGAAGCGAAGGGGCCGCCGCGGTACATGGATATCGGTGGCCGTGGGAGTGGTCGGGATCCTGTGCGCCGTGCTCGGGTTCGCCGTGGTCGGCTCCGGCTACGGCTATCACCGCATGGCGGGCGAGACGATGTCGCCGGAGCTGCGGTCGGGCACCGGGCTCTGGACCGAACGGGTCCAGCCCGCGGACGTGCGCCACGGCGAGGTCTACGCCATCAACTCCCCCTGGACGCTGCAGGGCATGGTCATCCAGCGGGCCATGGCCCTGGGCGGCGACCGCATCGCCTGCGCGAACGGACAGTTCAGCCTCAACGGGAAGCCGGTCGACGAGCCGCCGGCCCGGCAGGCCCACACCTGCTACCTCGACTTCGACGTCACCGTCCCGCCGGGCCGGGCCTTCCTCATGGGGGACCGCCGCGCCGACGCCTTCGACTCCCGGATCAACCTGGCCGACCAGCAGGGCACCGTCGACCTCGCGAAGGTCGGCGAGCGGGTGGTGTGGCACAACGGCGCCGGCGACGAGGCGCTGCCCGGCAAGCTCGCCGGGGCGCTCGTCCTGGCCGCGCTCGGGCTGCTGCTGGCCGTCATCGGCCTGATCGCGGCGATCGTCTTCGCCGTCCGCGGCCGGGCCGCCCGGCCGCTGGGGCTGGAGCCGCCGGCCACCTTCTGACGCCGCCCCGGCGCCGCTACCCGACCGCCCGGGCCGCCGCCCGTCCCGCCGTACGGCCCGAGAACAGGCAGCCGCCCAGGAACGTCCCCTCCAGGGAGCGGTACCCGTGCACGCCCCCGCCGCCGAACCCGGAGGCCTCGCCGGCCGCGTACACCCCCGGCAGCACCTCGCCGTCCGGCCGCAGCACCCGGGAGGACAGATCGGTCTCCAGTCCGCCGAGCGACTTGCGGGTCAGGATGTTCAGCCGGACGGCGATCAGCGGCGCGGCGCCCGGGTCGAGGATGCGGTGCGGGGCGGCGGTGCGGATGAGCCTGTCGCCGAGGTGGCGGCGGGCCCCGTGGATCGCGGTGACCTGGAGGTCCTTGGCGAAGGGGTTGGCCAGCTGCCGGTCGCGGTCCTCGACGGTGCGGCGCAGCTCGTCCGGGTCGATCAGCGGTTCGCCGGTCCTGGCGTTCATGCCCCGGGCGAGGTCGGCGAGGTCGCGGGCGACCACGAAGTCCCGGCCGTGCCGCAGGTGGCCCTGGACCGGGCCGGGGGCCCCGGGCAGCGCGCGCCCGAGCACGCCGCGCACCGACTTGCCGGTCAGGTCGGGGTTCTGCTCGGAGCCGGAGAGGGTGAACTCCTTCTCGACGATCCGCTGGTTGAGCACGAACCAGGTGTACTCGTACCCGGTGGACATGATGTGTTCGAGCGTCCCGAGGGTGTCGAAGCCGGGGAACAGCGGGACGGGCAGCCGCCTGCCCCGCGCGTCCAGCCAGAGCGAGGAGGGGCCGGGCAGGATGCGGATGCCGTGCCGGGCCCAGATCGGGTCCCAGTTCTCGATGCCCTCGGTGTAGTGCCACATCCGGTCGCCGTTGATCAGGCTGGCCCCGGCCCGGCCGGCGACCTCCAGCATCAGTCCGTCCACGTGCGCGGGCACCCCGGAGAGCAGCCTGGCGGGCGGGGTGCCGAGCCGGGCCGGCCAGGCCTTGCGGACCAGGTCGTGGTTGCCGCCGATGCCGCCGGAGGTGACGATCACGGCCTGGGCGCGCAGCTCGAAGCTCCCGGCGGCCTCGCGCGAGCTGGCCTCGCCCCGGCCCGCCGGGCTCGGCACCAGCACCTCACCGGTGACGGTGTCGACGGCGCCCGCGGTGGCGGACAGCCCGGTGACCCGGTGCCGGAAGCGCACGTCCACCAGGCCGCGCGCGGCGGCGGCGCGGACCCGCCGGACGAAGGGCGCCAGCAGCCCCGGCCCGGTGCCCCAGGTGATGTGGAAGCGCGGCACCGAATTGCCGGGCCCGTCGGCGAGGTAGCCGCCGCGCTCGGCCCAGCCGACCACCGGGAAGAACCGCACGCCCATGCCGTGCAGCCAGGAGCGCTTCTCGCCCGCCGCGAAGTCCACGTACGCCTCGGCCCAGCGGCGCGGCCAGGCGTCCTCGGGCCGGTCGAAGCCGGCCGTACCGAGCCAGTCCCGCAGGGCGAGGGCGTGCGAGTCGCGGATCCGCATCCGGCGCTGCTCGGGCGAGTCGACCAGGAAGAGACCGCCGAAGGACCAGTGCGCCTGGCCGCCGAAGGAGGCGGCGGGCTCCTGGTCGAGGAGGATCACCTTCCGTCCGGCGTCGGCGAGTTCGGCGGTGGCGGCGAGGCCCGCGAGGCCCGCTCCGATGACGATGACGTCGGCGTCCAGGGCCATGCGCAGTCCTCCGTCGGGGCTCGCGGTGGCGGGGCCTCCGGGGCGCGCCCCCGCGGTTGGGCCCAAAAAGCGGGCTTCGGTGAACTGCCGTAAAACGGCGGGGAACGACCGCCCCCCTGTATTACCCGACCGGCCCGTTAGGCATTGCCGCCGGCAGTGGCGCGATAGCCGTTCGAGAGCCGTGCGATAGCCGTTCGGCACCCGGTGGGGCGAAATGCGGAATTCCGTCCGGGCCCGCCTGACGGAATGTCGGCAATTGCGGCGCAAACCATGGACGTCCGGGAAACCTGGCAGTAACTTACCTGCGAGTAGCTGTGGCCCGGCTCGATGCGACCCCCACCCGTCGTTTCTCTCCCCCAGGAGGAATCGTGCTCCGCCCTGCCCGGAAATCCCGGCACCTCCGGAATTCCACCGCGCTCGCCGCCGTCGCCCTCGGTGCCGCACTCGCGCTCACCTCCACCACCGCCCAGGCCGCCGGCGCCGCGCCGAAGCACTACGTGGCGCTCGGCGACTCCTACGCCGCCGGCGCCGGCGTGCCGGGCCAGTCGGCCGGTCTGTGCCTGCGCTCCGACCGCAACTACGGCCACCTGGTCGCCGCCGCCCTCAAGTCCGGCCGGTACACCGACGTCACCTGCTCCGCCGCCAAGATCAAGGCGATGACGCAGCCCCAGTACGACGCCTTCATCAGGGTCAACGACCCGCAGCTGGACGCGGTGACCGCCGACACCGACCTGGTCACCCTCGGGATCGGCGGCAACGACCTCGCGGCCAGCGACCTCGGCCTCGGCGAACTGGTCGCCACCTGCATCGCCGGCGCCGTCGTCAACCCGCTCGGCACGCCCTGCAAGGACGTCTACCACCACGGCTACTGGGACTGGAGCAGCATGTCCTGGCAGTACGGCACCGACGACCTGGCCGAGCGGATCCGCACCACCATCACCCCGCAGCTGGCCGACACCCTCAAGCGCATCCACACCAAGGCGCCCGGGGCCAGGGTGCTGCTGGTCGGCTACCCGTCCGTGCTGCCCGCCGACGGCTCGAAGTGCATCCTGCGCCAGCCGGTGACGCCGGGCGACGTCGAGTACATGCACGGCGTGCTCAACACGCTGAACGCCGCGCTGAAGTCCACCGCGGCCGCGAACGGCGCGACCTACGTGGACACCACGACGCCGACCCTCGGGCACGACGTCTGCTCGGACGACCGCTGGATCGAGGGCGCGCTGCCCGGCTCGCCCGCCGTGCCGTTCCACCCCAACGCGACCGGCGAGCAGGTGATGGCCCAGGCGGTGCTCGCCGCGCTGAAGTAGCGCGGCCGCGGCGCCCGAACCGCCGTCCACGCGGGTGCCGCGCCCCGACCGCCGCCCGCGCGGCGCCCGCCCGGCGCGCCCCCGGAAAGCCCCGAGGGGCCGGTGACCGAACCCCCGGTCACCGGC